>NZ_KV788255.1:0-217 GCF_001807225.1 Corynebacterium sp. HMSC05E07 | reverse complement strand
CCAATCAGCAAAGGTGATGCGGGTGTGGTGAACTGCAGCTGTAAACCGTGCAGCATCTTCGGGATTGCGTACCTGGACGAGCATGTAGCCCAGCTTTCGGATTGCTTTATGGGCTGGGTGAATCGGGTTGCGGCTGATATCAGCAAAGGTGTTGCGCTGGACGTGAACAAGACAGCGCTGGATGGCAACGTCGGGCCATTTAATGCGCAGTGCCTTG
>NZ_KV788254.1:429-72254 GCF_001807225.1 Corynebacterium sp. HMSC05E07 | reverse complement strand
ACACCGCTACCATTTCAGTCTTCTGAACAACAAGGGAGCCGTAGTTTCACTCAGGCTTGAATCGAATCGGTCGACCCATGCTTTAACTGTCTCTAACGAGCTTTCATCATTGGGACACCCTGCGGGTGTCAGTGGGATGGGAATTGGCTTAGACAATCTCGAGAAGGTTGTACGCGCGCACGGCGGAACAATGGTAGTGAAGAGGGAAGCACATCAATGGGTCAGTGAGATCCGGCTTGAACATGAAGAAAGCGGTGAAATCGGGTATGGGAATATCACTGCTTATCGTGGAAGATGAAAGGAGGTTCGCTGCGCTTCTCCAGTCGATTTTTTGGAATCACCCCGATATTTCACATGTAGTGACAGTCCATGATGCTGAGACTGCCGCCGAAAAGCTGAGGGAGTCAACCTACGACGTTGTGCTTACAGATTTTCGCCTTCCAGGGGCTGATGGCTTTGAATTGATGTGCTCTCAAGACGGGGGCGAGAAGGCGCCTCCGTTCGTCGTAATGACCTCCTTTGACACCGATGAAGCGCTGCTTGAGAGCTATTCACTTGGGGCAATGGGATATGTTCCCAAGACGGCTGGCCCCGAAGCTTTCGTTTCTAGCGTTGTCAATGCGGCTGTGGGTAAAAAGACCATCGAGGCCGATGTGGCACAGCGGATTCTCGCGAACAGTTTTGGCTCACCGAGAGTGCAACATACTCAAAAAATGGTTCGACGATTAAAAACCGAAGATCAGAGGGTTCTACGCCTGCTGGTAGAGGGGCACTCAAACTCCGAAATTGCTCATCAGCTCCACTACGCGGAATCAACGATTAAACAAAAGGTACGCGTGCTGTTCGATCACTTTGGTGTGACCTCGAGAACGAAACTTACTGCCCGTCTCCAAGGCGTCCCTCTTGGACTATTGCGCTGAGGGTTGGGGATTCTTGGTCCCGAAGCGGCAGTGGGTGGGACCCTTGTTCTGATTCAGGGCCTTTTCCTATTTTTCTTCCTCCGGCGGAGGGCATCAAGCCCCTCGGCCGAATTACCGACTTTCGTCGGTGAAAGGACGAAAACTCTTGCAGGGAGTTAATGGCGCCACAGATACTGTGCCTGTCAGTTATCGAAAGAAGGGACTCCTGAAATGAAGAAGCTTGCCTTGGGCGCTGTCGTGTTTAGTGGGGTGATCGCCATGCAGCAGTCAGTCGCAGTTGCGCAGGAGCGACCTCACGAAGTTTCCGTTGAGCAGCTGCTGCAGATTAATGGCAATGGGTACGAGTCCAATTCTGAATACGAAGGAGTGCGACAATGTTAGGTCTGCTTTTTGGAGTTTTGCCACTATGCGCTGTAATCGGGCTGACATGGTTCGTTGTGGCTAATTCAAAGGACTTTGTGCTCCGACTCCCCTGGATTGGAGTCTTAGTAGGACTAGGGATTGCCTTGTGGATTGTATTTGCTCCCGAATCCGTGAGTGGTTCTTGGTGGGAATACCTGGTGCCGCTTTTCCTTGTGATGATTGCAGCTTTGGTGGGCGCAGTACGTCGTCCTTCTTTTGCGCATTCGATGGTCGAGACCTGCGTGGCTTCGGCCGTGGTTGTAGCAGGGCTCGTCATTTATTCGCTGGCTGACAAAGGTGATGGAACCGGATTGGACGCGGTGGCCTTTGTTCTTTATTGGTTTGCTATTTACCTACCAGGCACCTTGGTCGGTACCCTTCTCGGAGGGCTTGCCAGCCGTAGGCGAGACTAATCGCGATTACACCAGAATAAGCTCGCCCAGCGCGGGGCGCTGGTAGCCGGTCACACCTGCGCGTTGCAGCATCCCATCGGTCACGTGCTTGCCGACGTCCGACAACACCGCATCATGAATGGGCACCGTCAGCCGCGCGCCGATGCGCATGGCATAGTCCGCAGCGTCCGCGCCACGCCCCCACGGTCCGGCGATGGGAAGGAGGAGGACGTCGACGTCGTCGGCATCAATCCACTGGTCTCCGGGGTGGAGCACCCCGCCGAAGAAGTAGCTTAGGTTTTCAGGACGTGGGATATTCGGGTGGATCTCCTCGTGGAGGCCGCCGAGTGCCTGAATCTCGAGGCCCAAGACCGTGAATTTCTCGCCAGCATGCACCGCGGTGCCGGCGCCGAGGGCGTCGATAGCCTCCTGCGTTCCCCACACCGGCAGGCCCGTGGCGCGCACGGCATCGGCGTCGAGGTGGTCGCCGTGTGCGTGAGTGAGCAGCACCGCGCCGGCGCCCTCGAGGCAGCTCAAATCGGAGAAGGGGCCCGGGTCGATGACAATGCGGCCCTTGGGTGCTTCGACGGCGACTGTGGACTGTCCATGCAGAGAAAGCTTCATGACTCCCACGCTAGCGCTTTGTTCACCAACTCGAGTGCGGCGGCGAGTTCGACGTCGCTTAAGTGGCCGAAACCCAAGACCACGCCCTCTTCGGCGGTGGTTCCGCCCCAGTAATCACTGAGCGGGGTGAGCGTGAGTCCCAGCTTGGCGGCGCGGTCGACTACTGCGTTATCGCACAGCAGGACGGCATGGAGACCGCCGTGGATGGGCAGTAGCGTGGCGGGGGAATCAGCAAGCGCCGCTTGTACGAGGTCGCGGCGGCGCTTGTAGGCGCGGCGCATTCGTCCGGTATGGCGCCGCAAAGCGCCACTGGCCAGGTAATTCGCCAGCGCCGCCTGCGGAATGGCGCCGACGGGCTGGCCGAAAACCTCCCGCACCCTCTCAACTGCCGAGCGCAAGCTCGGTGGTACGACGAGGTAGCCGCAGGCAATAGACGGCGAAATCACCGAAGAAAACGTACCTAACAAGACGGTGTGCTCCGGTGCCATCGCCGCCAGCGCGGGAAGCGGCTGGCCCACATACCGCAGCTCAGAGTCGAAGTCATCCTCGATAATGAGCACGTCATTGGCTCGCGCCCATTCCACGAGCTCACCGCGGCGTGCGGCCGGCAGGGAACCGCCGTAGGGGTGCTGGTGGGAAGGCGTAACGATGAGAACGTCGAGGTCAACGGTCGGGACGGTGACGCCGTGCGCGTCGGTGGGGACGTCGACAAGCGTATGCCCCAGGGCCTGGGGGACGCGGCGCAAGCTGGGATAACCCGGCGACTCCACGCCCACGCGGAGGCCCGCGCCCAACGCACGCAGCAGCAGCGACAGGCCGTCGCGGGCGCCGGCGGTCACCACCACGTAGGCCGGATCGACGGTGAGCCCGCGCATGTGGCGCAGGTGCGCGGCCACTTCGCGGGGGAGATCGCCGGAGGGGTCCACTGCGGCCTTGCGCCAGGCCGCCCTCCATTCGGGGGTGAGTATTCCGGCGGTATCGGGAAGCCCCGGCGTGAGCTCGACGCGCGGCGGCGTCGGCCGCGGTGCGGGCGCGGGATGAGGCTGCGGCGCACGAGCATGAGGCAGGTGCGGGTTGATAATAGTGCCCGAACCCACCGCCGCGGTGAGGTAACCCTCCGCGGTGAGCTGTTCGTAGGCGGTAACCACGCTGCCTCGGGAAATGCCGAGTTCAGCGGCCAGCGCGCGCGTTGAGGGTACCTGCTCCCCGGGTAGCAGAATTCCGGCGGCAACCTGGGTGCGGAGGGCCTCGGCAATCTGCACCGGGAGCGCACGCGTATCAGATGGGTCGAGGCGTAGGGACACCCACCCATCATAAGTGGTCTAATGCAACACTCGGAAAATGGCTCTTGTCTTGGACCAATTTTTGGGGCCATGATGTGAGCTATGACTGAACAGAAGAATGAACAGGGACGCGCCACCACGCGCGTCAAGCGTGGACTGGCTGACATGCTCAAGGGTGGCGTCATCATGGACGTTGTCACCCCGGAGCAGGCACGAATTGCGGAGGACGCGGGTGCGTCCGCCGTTATGGCGCTCGAGCGCGTGCCGGCCGATATCCGCGCCCAAGGTGGTGTGGCTCGTATGTCCGATCCGGAGCTTATCGAGGGCATCGTCGAGGCCGTCGACATCCCGGTCATGGCTAAGGCTCGCATCGGCCACTTCGTGGAGGCGCAGATCCTCGGCGAGCTCGGCGTGGACTTCATCGACGAGTCCGAGGTGCTCAGCCCGGCCGACTACGTCAACCACATCAACAAGTGGGACTTCGACGTGCCCTTCGTCTGCGGTGCCACCAACCTCGGTGAGGCCCTGCGCCGCATCACCGAAGGCGCGGCCATGATCCGTTCCAAGGGTGAGGCCGGTACTGGCGACGTCTCCGAGGCCGTCAAGCACCTGCGCACCATCAAGGCCGAGATCGCGCGCCTGAAGAACCTCGACCGCGATGAGCTCTACGTTGCAGCCAAGGAGCTGCAGGCGCCGTACGACCTCGTTGCTGAGGTTGCGGAGACCGGCAAGCTGCCGGTCGTCCTCTTTGTTGCCGGTGGCGTGGCCACGCCTGCCGACGCCGCCCTCGTCCGCCAGATGGGTGCTGAAGGCGTCTTCGTCGGTTCCGGCATCTTCAAGTCCGGTAATCCGGCAGCGCGCGCGGAGGCCATTGTGAAGGCAGCAACCCTCTACGATCAGCCGGCTGAGCTGGCCAAGATTTCCCGTGGCCTGGGTGAGGCCATGGTGGGCATCAACGTCAACGACGTGCCGGCACCGCACCGCCTGGCGGAGCGCGGATGGTAAAAACGATCGGCGTCCTGGCGCTGCAGGGCGGGGTCGAGGAGCACCTGCGTATCCTCGACGAGCTTGGCGTCGCCACGCGCCGGGTGCGCCTGCCCCAGGACCTCGACGGGCTCGACGGGCTCGTCTTGCCCGGCGGCGAATCGAGCGCCATTGACAAGCTCGCGCGATCGTTCGGGGTGGCCGAGCCACTGCGCCAGACTGAGCTGCCGGTGCTCGCCACGTGTGCGGGGCTCATCTACAGTGCCCGCGAACTGGAGAACCCCGCGCCGGGGCAGCAGACGCTTGCGCTTATCGACGTCACCGTGCGCCGCAACGCCTTCGGCAACCAACGTTTCTCCGAGGAGCGTACCGTTCCCGTGACGCTGGGTGGCCAGACGCTCGACGTTGAGGCGAGCTTCATCCGCGCGCCCATCGTTACGCGCGTGGGTGAAGGTGTGGAGGTTATCGCCACCGTGCTGCGGGAAGATGGCGAGGCGGTCGTCGGCGTGCGGCAGGGGAACGTTACCGCGCTGAGTTTCCACCCGGAAGAAAACGGCGATTCTCGCCTTCACGCCGCATGGCTGGCTGATTTCGCAATTTAACTATCGTTCGATAGTGAACTGGGCTACATTGAAGGCTGAACGCTGAACACATCACGCCCAGAAAGGCTCGCCGTGAGCACACCCGCCCCAGAAGTCGTCCGCGAAGATATCCGATTCCTCGGCCGGGTGCTCGGCCGGGTCATCGCCCAGCAGGAGGGTGAGGATGTCTTTGATCTTGTCGAATCGACTCGCCGCATGGCCTTCGACGTTGCTCACGGCGATGCCAAGCCCGAGGACCTCGTCGCCATCTTCCGCGATCTCGACATCACCAAGGTCAACCTCGTGGCCCGCGCGTTCAGTTATTTCGCGCTCATTGCGAACCTGGCGGAGGACTTGGACGACGAGTCCGTCGACGCGCCGGTCTCGCTGCGCAAAACCTTTGCCAAGCTCAAGGCCGAAGGTGTCGCTGCTGCCGACGCTGCTTCCACCGTCCGCGGCGCTCACGTCGCACCCGTCCTTACCGCGCACCCCACCGAAACCCGCCGCCGCACCGTCTTCGATACCCAGACGCGCATCAAGGACCTGCTGAAGGAATCGCATCGCGGCGGGGACATGGCGGCGATTGAAAAAGAGATGTACCTGCGCATGACTCTGCTGTGGCAGACTGCGCTCATCCGTATCGCGCGCCCGACCTTGGAAGACGAGGTGGATGTCGGCCTGCGCTACTACAAGCTTTCTCTCCTAGACCAGGTCCCTGCGCTTAACCGCGCCATCCGTCATGCCATGCGTGAGACCTTCGGCCAGCAGCTGCCGGATTCGCCCGTCGTGCGCCCAGGGTCCTGGATCGGCGGCGACCACGACGGCAACCCCTACGTCACTGACCGCACCCTCACCTACGCCACCCGCAAGGCTGCGAAGACCATCCTCCGTTACTACGAGGATCAGCTTGGGGAGCTGGAGCGCGAGCTGTCCCTCTCTGATCGCTATTCCTCGAGCTCGAAGGAGCTCGGCGCGCTTGCCGACGCCGCAAATAACAACGACCAATCCCGCGTCGACGAACCCTACCGCCGCGCCATCTACGGCATCCGGCACCGCGTGAAGGAGACGCTCAAGGTGGTGAAGGGGGAGGCGTCGGCAAGCGCGTATGCCTCCCCGGAGGAGCTCAAGCGTGACTTGGATGTGATCGACCGCTCGCTGCGCCAATTCAACGATGACATCATCGCCGACGACCGCCTCGCGCGCCTGCGCTCCGCCGTGACGACGTTCGGCTTTCACCTGTATTCGCTGGACATGCGCCAGAACTCAGAGTCCTTTGAGAACGTGCTCACTGAGATTTTCGCTGAAGCGAGGATCGTCGATGAGTACCGCGCGCTGGGAGAGGAAGAGAAGGTTGCGCTGTTGGTCAAGGAGCTGCAGACCAATCGCCCGCTGCTCTTCCCGGATGCGGAATTTAGCGCGGACACCGCTAAAGAGCTCGGCATTTTCCGTGCGGCCGCCCGTGTTGTGCGCGACTTGGGTCCGGAGTCGGTGTCGCACTGCATCATCTCTATGACGGGGACGGTCTCCGACATTCTCGAGCCGATGGTGTTGCTCAAGGAGGTGGGGCTGAAGCAGGTCGATGTGGTGCCGCTGTTTGAGACCATCGATGACCTCAAGGCCGGCGCCGGCATCCTGGAGAAGTTGTGGGCGGTGCCGGTGTACCGCGAACATCTGCGCTCGCGGGGCGATGTGCAGGAGGTCATGCTGGGTTATTCGGATTCCAACAAGGATGGCGGCTACCTGCAGGCGAACTGGGCGCTGTACGACGCCGAACTGGCCCTCGTGGATGTGTGCCAACGCCATGGAGTGGAACTGCGCCTGGCGCACGGCCGCGGTGGTGCGGTCGGCCGCGGTGGTGGCCCGACGTATGACGCGATTTTGGCGCAGCCCAAAGGTGCGGTGACCGGCTCGGTGCGCATCACCGAGCAGGGCGAGGTTATCTCGGCTAAGTATGGTGCGCCAGAGACCGCGCGCCGCCACCTTGAGGCTTTCGTCTCCGGTGCGCTGGAGGCCTCGCTTTTGGACACCGAACCTATCGCAGACCCGGAGCGCGCCTACGAGATTATGCGCGAGCTGGCGTCCTTGAGCGGTACGGCGTATCGCCAGCTTGTCGATGACCCCGGCTTCATCTCCTACTTCACCCAATCCACGCCCCTGCACGAGATTGGCGAGCTCAACCTAGGCTCGCGCCCCACTTCCCGCAAGCAGACCACCGCCATTACGGATTTGCGCGCGATTCCGTGGGTGCTGTCGTGGTCGCAGTCTCGCACGAACATTCCGGGCTGGTTCGGCGTGGGCAGCGCGGTGACCTCATGGGTGTCTCAAGGCGCTGCTAACACCGGCGGCGACAGCACAGCGGCAAACGGCGAGGTTGCGAGCGACGGGGTTACGGGCGACGGGGTTACGGGTGACGAGGAGGCACGCTGGGAGGAACTGCGCGAGCTCTATCGCACATGGCCCTTCTTCCGTTCCGTGTTCTCCAACATGGCGCAGGTCATGGCGAAGGCGGAGATGCAGCTCGCGCGTTTGTACGCCAACTTGGTTGACGATAAAGCTACCGCCGACCGCATCTTCGGGCTCATCTCCGAGGAATTCGAGCGCACCCGCGAGGTTTATCTCACGGTCACCGGCAACGCGGACCTGGTTAGTGAGAACCAGCGCCAGGCGCGTTCGCTCAAGCGCCGCTACCCGTACCTGCTGCCGCTTAACGCCGTCCAGCTCGAGCTGCTGCGCCGCTACCGCCGCGGCGATGACCAATTCCTCGTGTCCAAGACCATCCAGGTCACGATGAATGGCCTCGCCACCGCGCTGCGCAACGCCGGCTAACCAAGCCCAACTTGACTTAGTTCTATTTGATCAAGCCTGGAGTAGGCATGCTCAGGTCAACCGCGTCCGTAGTCATCACGCGCACCGATGTCCCCGTCAGGAGAAGGTTCCTGCGGGGTGGTGGCTATCAGGCGGGCCCACTTATCGGGTCGTGGGCGAATTAATTGAAGGGGCTTGTGAAGGCCGGGGAGGCGTCGTAAGGCGGCAGCCACGCGGTGCGCCCACCGATGCGGTCCATCCGGCCACGCGTAGGCGGGGCATCGGGGTCATCGTCGTTGACGCCGTTGTGATACGGACACAGCGGCACCAGGTTGAGGATGTTGGTGGGCCCGCCGCGGGCCCAGGCTTTGATGTGGTGAATCTGGCACTTTTCGAAGGGCACCTTGCAGCCCTTCCACGCGCAGCAGGGATTCTCCGCGGCCAGCGCAAGGCGCTGCTTGCCGGTGGCGAAGCGCTGGTAGCGGAAGACATCGAGCGGTCCGTGCTCGCGGCTGACCGCCACGATGATGCCTTTATCCAGCATGACTTGCTCGATTA
Organism: Corynebacterium sp. HMSC05E07; assembly: GCF_001807225.1. NCBI lineage: Bacteria > Bacillati > Actinomycetota > Actinomycetes > Mycobacteriales > Corynebacteriaceae > Corynebacterium > Corynebacterium sp. HMSC05E07. Next base: position 63,705 of record NZ_KV788254.1, on the reverse strand, counting down.
ACTGCGAACCGGTCATCGTCGCACCATCGGTGGTGCGGACGATAAATTCCTCGCCGTCCTTGTCGGTATTGCCCTTGAGCAGCTCGGCGTAGTCATCAAGCTGCATGACTGCCATAGCAGTCACCTCAGTTTTCACGCCGCCGCCTTCGAGTTGTTCTAAGAAGCTCGCGCCGGGGCGCTCTTGGTCGATGCCCTTAAACACGTCCGTAAGCTCGCGTGAATCCGCCGTCACGGTCAGCGTGGCAAGGCCATTATCGTGCTGGGTAATCTTCGCGCGCTCAGCATACGTGCGGGGCTTGCGCATCTCGCGCAGGCGCTTGCGCGCAACGTTGTCCACCAACTCCGCACTGGTCTGGCACAGCTCCACACGCAGGTCCCAAGCCTTATTGTGGTCCCGGACTTTGGCCACGAAAGACTCGATGCGTTGCAAGGTCACTAGGCCATGGCCGCGGCGGCGGGCGGCGTCGGCGGCAATGCGCTGCTTGCGGGTGGAGTTAGTGTGTCCGAAGTAGGTGTGGTGGAGGGAGAGGAGGAGGGAGGCGTCGGCAGGCGTGGCACCGAAGGAAACCAGGTCGGATTCAGACAGGCCCGCGCACTCGGCCACCAGGTCAATGGCCCGGCCGAGTGCGGCGAAGAAGGTCTGAACTCTCATGAACCTCAGCCTAAAAGCGCCCCACCGAGCCAACAAGGGTTAGTTACCGCCGGTGGCGAAAACTGTGGATAACTAGTCCCGACTAAGCGCCCGCCAGACCGCGGCGCTTGAGCAGCGGTGTGACATCCTTGTCGCGGCCGCGGAACTCGCGGTAAGCCTCGGTGAAGTCGCGGGAGGCTCCTTTTGACAGGATGACCTCGCGGAACTTCTGTCCAGCCGCGCGCATATCCGACTGCTCCTTGAACCATTCGAAACCGTCGGCGTCGAGAGCCTCGGCCCAGAGATAGGAGTAGTAGCCCGCGGAATAGCCGCCGGCAAAGATGTGATTAAAGTACGTCGACCGGTAGCGCGGCGCGATGTACGGGTTGTCCAAACCGGCCGCGCGCAGAGCCTCAGCCTCAAACTCGGCGACAGCCTTCGGAGTTGCTTCCAGCTCGGCGGCCTCGGCGGTGCTCAGCGAATGCCACGCCAAGTCGATAATGGAGGCCCCCAAGTACTCTGACGTTGCGAAACCCTGGCCGAACTCGGAGGCCGCGGTGACAGCAGCGAGAAGTTCGTCGGGGATGGACTCACCGGTCTCCACGTGGCGTGCGTACTCCTTGACCAGCTGAGGATCGAGGGCCCAGTTCTCGTTGATCTGCGAGGGGAACTCCACCCAGTCACGGGGGACGTTGGTGCCGGCGAAGGTCGGGTAGCGGACGTCGGAAAGCAGGCCATGCAAAGCGTGCCCGAACTCGTGGAAGACGGTGCGTACCTCGTCCATGCTGAGCAGCGGCTGCGAACCGTCGGCGGGCTTGGTGATGCCCATGACGTTAACAATGACCGGCTTGCGCTCCAGCAGCCCGGACTGGCCGACGAACTCGCTCATCCACGCGCCACCGCGCTTGGTGGGACGCCCAAAGTAGTCGGTGAGGAGGAGACCAATCCCCGTTTCCCCGTCCCGCACCTCCCACACGCGGACGCCCTCCGCGTAGCCCTCGAGGTCATCGCGCGGGGTCACGGTGATGCCGTAGAGGCGCTCGGCGGCGGCGAAGACGCCCTTTTCCAGGACCTGGTTCAACGGGAAGTAGTTGCGGAGTTCCTCTTCGTCGAGGGAGAAGTCGCGGGCGCGGACCTTGGATTCCCAATAGGGCCAGTCGGCGGCGGTGAAGCCTTGGCCGTTGAGCTCGGCTTCTTCGGCGAGGAGTTTCTGTTCACCGGCGGCGTTGGCTGCGGCGGCGGGGGCGAGGTCGTGGAGCATGGAACGGGCGGCGTCGGCAGTCGCGGCGGTTTCCTCGGCGATGACGTAGTCGGCATGTGTGGCGTATCCCAGCAGCTCGGCGCGCTCGGCGCGCAGCTGCACGGCCTCAATGAGGCCCGGGATGTTGTTCTCAGAGCCCCTGCTTGCCGACGCCCCATACAACCTCCCCCTCGCATCCTCCCGCACCAAGCGGCTGAGCTCCGACTGCACGGTGGGCAGCTCCAGTGGGATGACAAAGCCGTCGCGTCCGAGTGCTTCGGCATCGGCCTTGGCGGAGGCGATGCGCTCGGCGGGCAGGCCCTCGAGTTCATCTTCGGTGAAGGACACCGCGCGCTCGCGCGTGGACGCCATGAGGTTGCGGCCGAATTCCTCCGAGAGCGCGGACAGGCGCTGGTTGATCTCGGACAGGCGGGCCTTGCCGGCAGCGTCGAGGTCGGCTCCCTTGCGTTTGAAGGTGCGCAGGAGGTGGTCGTGGAGGTGGTGGCCCTCGGGGTCGTCGGCAAGCGGCGTTGCCTCCTTGATGCGCGCGTAGAGCACCTCGTTCTGGTACATCGCGTCATAGTGCGCGGCGAGGCGCGGGTAGAGCTCGGCAGCGATATCCTCCATCTCCTCCGTGACGTCTGTGCCGGAGAGGTTTCCGAAGACAGCCATGACGCGGTCCAAGTCCTGGCCGGAGCGCTCGAGGGCCTCGACGGTATTCTCCCATGTGGGGTCGGCGGGGTTGTCGGTGATGGCGGCGATTTCCGCGCGGTGACGCGCGAGCGCCTCGTCGAAGGCCGGGCGGTAGTGCTCGACGGTGATGTCCGCGAAGGGCGGCAGTTGGTAGGGCAGCGGGGAAGGGCTCAAAAGTGGGTTAGTCATAAGTGACCAATCTACCCCACTCGTGTGACGGTTTTCACTAAATCGCTGTGTCGTGACGCTGGCTTGCGATGTATAAGGATGACATCAAGAACGAGGAACACGGCCAACGTGATACCCAGCAGCGGCAGGAAGACGCCGACGGTGGCTGCGAACAGCGCACCTAGTGCCGTGGTGGCCCAGGAGAAGCGTGACGTTGGAACAAAGCATGGGCGGCGCTTGAACCACATGTAATAGCCCAAGATCACGAGGGCGGCGATAGCCAGCCCCAGCGCGAACAATGCAATCTGCAGCGGCAGGCCGAACATGATGCCCGTGTGCAGGTAGATTCCCCAGCTGCTGAGCTTGCTAAACAACGGCAGGCTGGAGAAGGGCTGGCGGTCGATGACCTCGCCGGTGGAGCCGTCGACGGACACCTCGTCAGAGGTCGTGCGCCACTCTACCCAGCGTTCGCTGACCTGCCAGGCGGAGTGGGCGTTTTCCGGCGGGTACAGGCGCAGGGGGCCGGTCAGCCCTTCGGCACGGCCGGTGCGGAGGACTCGCTCAGCGTCGGTAGCCACGCTCGCGCTTTCCGACGCCCCTCCCGCATGGCCGCCATGTCCCTCATGACCTTCGTGTCCGGTGTGCTTATGTGTTTCTGTACTTGTGCCGGGGAGGGCAGTGCCAATGGGGGTGGCCTTCCAGTGCATACGTTCCACGAGGGAGTTGACATTGTCGCCGGCCAGCTGCGACCACGTGATACCGGTCGCGGAAAGACCAATGAGACCGATGAAGATCCAGGCTCCGATGGTGGCGTGTAGGCGCGTAGCCTTCGAACGTGCGGAGCGCTTCGGCTGCTGTTGCGTGGACTTCGCGGTTGCCTTGTTCTTGGGGCGGCGGCGAATCCACCACATGTAGAGCCCTCCGCAGGCCATGACCCACAGCCAGGAGGCGGCCAGCTCGGAGTAGAGCTTACCCACCTTGCCCAGGTGGAAGCTTTCGTGCAGGGAAGAAATCCAGCGGCGCAGCGGCATCTCACCCAGACCGGAGTAAGTGGGGTAGTCCCCGATAACGTCAGCGTTGGCGGGGTTGATAAAGACGGTTCGCTGGAGGCTTTCATCAATCCCCGGGTCACTAACCAGCACGCGGGTGGAGTCCGTGGGGGTCGTAGCGGGCCACACCTGGGAGACGGGCATATCCGGGTGCTCGTGTTGCGCGGCCTGGATTTGCTCCTCGAGGCTGAGCGGGTGCTCGACCGTGGGAACGTTCATCACATCGCGATAGGCCACCTTTTCCAAGGTGGGGGCAATGGCATAGAGGCAGCCAGTCAATGCCGCGACGAGGATGAAGGGGCCGACGAACATGCCGCCATAAAAGTGAATGCGCTGAATGAAGGATCGCAGAGCCGTCCGACTCATATGTAGTGCTCTTTCAGGATCTAGGGGTAAAGGGCCCCTGCTAAACGTTCGCGGGACGCTCAGTAGGGGCGATGGACAGGCGCTGATATCAACTGCACTAGTAGTCGGAGGCGATGGTTTCTCGGTTCCCGAAAATTGAAAAACTTTTTAACTAACTGGGTTCCTCGGTGTTCAAAGGATGAAAACGCGCGAAGTAAGGAGCGAGAAGCAAGAAACAGTCTAGAAAAAGTTCTCGCAGCTCAATGGGTAAAAATAGCGCCCACATGTGGTGTTGAGAGCCGGTTTGTGGCTAATGAAGCAAGAAAGCGGTTCCTAATTGCTCCAGAACGGAACATAACGCAATGACCGCGGGCCTGCGCTGGGATCGTAAGGGTGGATGAGGCCTTCCTCGACGGTGGCAGCAAGCAGGCGAGTGGCCTGAGCCGCTTGCGAGTCTTTCAGCCCGAAGCGCTGACGGATCGACGAATTGTTAACGGGAAGGTTCTCGAGGAAGCGAAGGCAAGCATGTTGATATACGGCTTGGGTCTTTTCCTCCATAGTCATCAGCGCGAATGGGCGGTAGGCGCTGAGGGACACTGTGGTACTTCCGTTGGCGCGGATGAGAGCAGGTGGGAAATGCTCCGCTTCGAGTGAAGAAACGATCTTGTCCCAGCCGCTTCCTCGCTGTTCGACGAAGTGTGCCAGGCGCAAAGCCTCGCCAAGATAGGTATTGCGGGTGGTGGAAGCCGAGTCAATGAACCTTTGGGGATCGATGAGAGGGGTACCAGGGTTGGTTACTGCGACTCGATCGCTGAAAATCTCTACGGTCAAGAATCGGCCACGTTGCTCGAGATCCTGGTGCATGAGCGCATTTGCTAGGACCTCGCGGAAGGCTACCGTTGGTAGCAGTGGAGTTGCCACGCGCTTGCCGCTGGAATCAATATGTTCGCCGCCTGGGCGAATGGTGTTGAAAAGCGTGACTATGTGAGTGAAGGAAGATGCGTATCCTTCAGTGAATTCCCATTCACGTTCTACATCGGTGCGCGAGGTGCCTTTGAAATGCATGACGCGGGGAGCACGCTCGCGCAGCTCTGGAAAGTCCTGAAGGGAACGTGCGTACATGAGCGCGGACCATGCCGGAATATGCCAGCCTTGCTCGTGTGAGTAGGAGATGGCCTTAGCGGTTCGTAGCGTATCGATCAGGGCATCGCCGGTCGTGCGAGGGAGCTCTGGTCGGTTGAGGAAGAAGGCTTCGGGATCAAGAAGTTCGGTGATTGATTCGGGCTCAAGGTTCTCAGCAACTACAGTGTTTTCAAATTCGAACTGGTTGAGTTTCTGCCAGAGCTGACGTTCTTCATTGGGAAAATCCATGAGATTCTTGACATAGCTGCCCTTGCGAAAATAACGCTTTTCGTCGAAAGAATACGGGGAAGACAAGGCAGCTGGTATACGCAGAAGTACAACAAGGTGCCCATCAACCGTTACCTCGTCGAAGGTCAGATCAGGTGCTGGACTAATGACGCGGTTGAGCCAGGGGAGTAGGTCTTCGTTGCCTTTCCCTTTTGCGCGTTGCCAGTTAAACGACGTCCCAACGACTTCGTGGTCATCGTTTACTCCCCATATGAGGTATCCCGCTGGTTCATCGTGCAGACGCGCCGAGTTGCCTAAAGCGCAGGCATACTTTGCAATCTCCGAGCCAGAGGAAAGCCCGTTTACCTTGAATTCGAGCCACGGTAGCTCAGCAGGAAGTGCTGTAAACCGTTTTATGCGGGCAACAAGCTGTTCCTCGGGCGCAGAATTGATGGGAGTCATGCTTAGAGTATGCGCGAGAAGCAAGAAACAGTCAAGAAAAAGTTCTCGCAGCTCAACGGGTAAAAATAGCGCCCGAATCTGTGGTTTCGGGCCGGTTTGCGGCTAATGAAGCAAGAAAAGACCGCCTCGAACTCCTGGGAGGAGACGAAGCGGTCTTTTGTTAAGCGCCTAGCGCCGAATTACTTCTTCAGGCCGTCAATGATCTCGTTGAAGGCAGCAACCGGGCGCATGACCTCGGCCAGCTTTTCCTCGTTCGGAGCGTAGTAGCCGCCGAGGTCGACGGGGGAGCCTTGGACGTCGAGAAGCGCCTGCTCAATCTCGCCGGCCTTGGCCTCCAGGGCCTCAGCGACCGGCTTGAAGGCCTCGGCCAGCTCGGCGTCGTCAGTCTGTGCGGCCAGCTCCTTGGCCCAGTTGAGGGTCAGGAAGAAGTGGGAGCCGCGGTTGTCGTTCTCGCCCACCTTGCGGGACGGGGACTTGCCCTCATCCAGAAGGGTCTCGGTGGCCTTGTCCAGGGCAGCTGCCAGGACGCCGGCCTTGGCGTTGCCGTTGGTGTTGTGCTCGTGGCGGAAGGACTCAGCCAGGGCCAGGAACTCACCGAGGGAATCCCAGCGCAGGTGGTTCTCCTCCTGAACCTGCTGGACGTGCTTCGGGGCGGAGCCGCCGGCACCGGTCTCGAACAGGCCGCCGCCCGCCATGAGCGGAACCACGGACAGCATCTTGGCAGAGGTACCCAGCTCGAGGATGGGGAAGAGGTCCGTGTTGTAGTCACGCAGAACGTTACCGGTGACGGAGATGGTGTCCTCGCCCTTGCGGATGCGCTCGATAGAGGTCTTGGTAGCGGTGACCGGGTCCTCGATGGAGATGTCCAAGCCCTCGGTGTCGTGGTCCTGCAGGTACTTCTTGACCAGCTCGATGAGGTTGGCGTCGTGGCCGCGCTCCGGGTCGAGCCAGAAGATGGTCTTCATGCCGGACAGGCGGGCGCGGTTGACGGCCAGCTTGACCCAGTCCTGGATCGGGGCGTCCTTGGTCTGGCAGGCGCGCCAGATGTCGCCCTCCTCCACGTCGTGGGAGATAAGGGCCTCGCCCTTGGAGTTGCGGACCTCAACGGTGCCCGCGGCCGGGACCTTGAAGGTCTTGTTGTGGGAGCCGTACTCCTCAGCCTTCTGGGCCATGAGGCCGACGTTCGGCACGGTACCCATGGTGGTCGGGTCAAAAGCGCCGTTGGCCTTGCAATCCTCAATAACAGCCTGGTACACGCCGGCGTAGGAGGAATCCGGGATAACGGCGAGGGTGTCCTGCTCCTCATCGTTCTTGTTCCACATGTGGCCGGAGGTGCGGATCATAGCCGGCATGGAGGCGTCAATGATGACGTCGGACGGCACGTGCAGGTTGGTGATTCCCTTGTGGGAGTTGACCATGGCGAGGTCGGGGCCGTCGGCAAGCGCAGCGTCGAACGCAGCCTTGATCTCAGCACCGTTGTCGAGCTTCTCCAGGCCCTCATAAATAGCGCCGAGGCCGTTCTCACCGTTGAGGCCAGCAGCCTCGAGCTCCTCGCCGTACTTCTCAAAGACGTCAGCGAAGAAGGCGCGAACAACGTGGCCGAAGATAATCGGGTCGGAGACCTTCATCATGGTGGCCTTGAGGTGAGCGGAGAAAAGAACGCCCTCTTCCTTAGCGCGGGCAACCTGCGCCTTGAGGAACTCATCAAGAGCCTTGGCAGACATGAAGGTGCCGTCGATGACCTCGCCGGCAAGGACCGGCAGCTTCTCCAGCAGGGTCTGCTCGCCCTCAGCGGTCTTCAGAACGATAGAGAGGGTGTCCTCCTCCGGCATAATGACGGACTTCTCGTTGTGGCGGAAGTCATCTGCCTCCATGGTCGCTACGTTGGTCTTGGACTCAGCGGACCATGCGCCCATCTTGTGCGGGTTCTTCTTGGCAAAGTTCTTGACCGCAATCGGGGCGCGGCGATCGGAGTTACCCTCACGCAGAACCGGGTTCACGGCGGAGCCCTTCACGGCGTCGTATTTCTCCTGCGCCTCTTCGTACTCCGGGAGGTCGAAGCCAGCGGCCTGCAGCTCAGCAATGGCCTTCTTCAGCTGCACCAGGGAAGCGGAGATGTTCGGCAGCTTAATGATGTTCGCTTCCGGGGTCTTGGCCAGGTCACCCAGCTCAGCCAGGGCATCAGACACCTTCTTGTCGCCCAAGCGCTCCGGGAACTGGGCCAAGATGCGGCCAGCCAGGGAGATGTCGCGGGTTTCCACCTCAATGCCCGCGGTGGAGGCGAAGGCCTCCACGACCGGCTTGAAAGAGTAGGTCGCCAGCAGTGGCGCCTCGTCGGTGCGGGTCCAAATGATCTTAGCCATGGTTCTCCTCTATACGTTGAAAACTGTTCAACCTCACAGGATACCTGTCTTGTTATCCCCGCGTGGCGGCCCCCCTGTGACTCGTGCCACCCGTGGGGGAGAGCTGTGTGCTTTGCACGGCCACCCCGTCTGGGCTTACCGCCCCAGCGGGGAAAGGACTAAGGTCTGCCCACGTGAAACCGATGAAGCCCGCCACGCGTATACAGCGCCGCCCCGTGCCCCGACAAACAGAGATCTCGTCCTCGCGCCGCACCATCGTCATGATTGCTATGGCTTTGGGTGCCTTCGCCATCGGCACAACGGAATTCACGTCGATGGGCCTGCTGCCGCTCATTGCGGATGACTTCGGGATTACGGAAGATAGGGCGTCGGTAGTCATCTCCGTCTACGCCCTCGGCGTCGTCGTAGGCGCACCGGTCATCGCAGCGTTGACGGGCAAACTTCCGCGCCGTCGCCTGATTATCCTGCTCATCGGCTTCCTTCTCGTGGGAAACCTGCTCACCGCGGTTGCCCCGAATTACGGCGTACTTCTCGCGGCCCGTTTCATTGCTGGTTTGCCGCATGGAGCGTACTTTTCCGTAGCAAATCTGGCGGCGGTGTCGATGGCGCCGCCCGGACGCCAAGGTTTTGCCATGTCGATGGTGGGCATGGGGCTTTCCGTGGCCACCGTGATCGGTGTGCCCGCAGCCCAAGCACTAGGCCAGGGGATGGGCTGGCATGCGGCCTACTTCCTTGTCGTGGCCATCGCGGCGCTGACGATGGTGCTGCTGTTCTTCCTCTTCCCGCACATGACGCGCATGCCGCAGACGGACATGTTTACGGAGCTGGGCGCGCTGAAGAACAGTCAGGTCCTGCTGACCGTCTTCCTCGGCACCGTGGGCTTTGGTGGCATGTTTGCTGTCTACACCTACATCACGTGGACCATGACGGAGGTCGCCGGCATGGATCCGAACCTCACGTGGATAGTGCTTATGGCCTATGGCATCGGCATGACCACCGGAAACGTCGCCGGCGGCTGGTTGGCGGACCGCAACCTAGAATTCGGTATCATCTTCGCCCTCATCTGCATGGTCGGCGTCTCCGTGACCTTCTACTTCGCGGCGCACAGTGCGTGGGCCGGGACGATTGTCTTCGGCATCCTCGCCTTCTTCGGCTCCATTCTCGTGCCGTCGCTGCAGCTGCGCTTGGTCAACGTGGCAGGCGATGCCCAAACCTTGGCCGCAGCGCTCAACCAGTCCGCCCTCAACATTGCGAATGCGGCCGGAGCGGCGATTGGTGGCGTTGTCGTCGGCGCGGGGTATTCCTACAACTCCACCGCGCTGGCGGGCGCGGGCCTGGCCGTGGCGGGTTGTCTGACCTGGATCGTTACCCAGTGGGACAAACGCCGCCTGGCCCCTTCCGTGAAGATTATTGAACACAGTTAGACTGACCGGTATGAGTTTCACCATCGCCTCCGTCAACGTCAACGGCATCCGCGCGGCCTGCAAACAGCGCAACGAGGACAATCTCGGTATGAATGCGTGGCTTGAGACCACGCCCGCAGACGTCGTCCTCATGCAGGAGGTGCGCGCCACCCCCGAGCAGACGCAGAAGGCCCTCGCCCCGGCGCTGGAGGCAGGATGGAACCTGGTCCAGGCCGAATCTGCCGCCAAGGGCCGTGCGGGCGTGGGCATCCTATCGAAGCATGCGCTTGGCGACGTCTCCGTGGGCTTCGGCTCCTTCGCCGAATCCGGCCGCTTCATCGCCGCGACTGTGGAAGGCGTGCGCGTGGCGTCGCTGTACTTGCCCTCCGGCGACACCGATTCCCCGAAGCAGGACGAAAAATACCTCTTTCTGGATGAGTTCTCTGAGGTCCTTGATGATCTCGCCGCTGCCTATCCGGAGGCCGTCATTGGTGGTGACTGGAATATCTGCCACCGCGCCCAAGATTTGAAGAACAACAAGCCCAACGAGAAGAAGTCCGGGCACCTTCCGGAGGAACGTGCTTTCATGGACCGCGTCTTCGGCTCCTTCCCAGATGATGAGCCACAGGAAAAGAAGGGGCTGGGGGACTGGCTCGGCGTGGTGGACTATGAGGCGAAGACCTCCTGGGAGGCGGCGGCGGACCCGCAGTGGTTTGACGTCGCCAGGCGCCTGCACCCAGAAGCAGAGGGGCCCTACACCTGGTGGACGTACCGTGGCCAGGCTTTTAATAACGATGCAGGCTGGCGCATTGATTACCAGGCGGCCACGAAGGCCATGCTTGAGCGCGCTCAGCGCACCTGGGTGGAGAAGGCTCCGACGGTGGAGCAGCGCTGGTCTGACCATTCCCCGCTCCTGGTCGAGTACAAGTAGTGGTACGATAATTCCGAATTAAGACAGCTTTCTATTTCGCAGGAGATGCTCATGACCCGCGCACTCATCTACTTCGTCCTCGGCGCTATTCTGCTTGCCCTGGGTATCTGGTGGTGGACCATCGTTGGCCCGTCCTTCGCGTTCCTCGGCCCGATCATCGTTCAGGGCATCGGTGGTGCGTTCATCGTGGCTGGCTTTGCTACCGTGATGGACATTGTGAGCCCGACCTCCCGCAAGATTTAAGGCCGCAACGCCGCGCGGAGGCGGCGGCAGAGTAGAGTGGTCAACCATGACTGACTCCACTTCTGCATCGTCCTCCGCATCCCGAGTCCTTTCGGGAATCCAGCCCACGGCGGATTCCTACCACCTGGGCAATTACCTCGGAGCTCTCAAGCAGTGGATTGACCTGCAGGAGAGCTACGAGGCTTTTTATTTTATCCCGGACCTGCACGCCATCACGGTGGAGCAGAACCCGGAAGAGCTGCGCCACCGCACCATTGCGGGTGCCGCACAGCTCATCGCCCTAGGCATTGACCCGGCGAAATCCACCCTTTTTGTCCAATCCCACGTGCCTGCGCATGCGGAGCTAACCTGGGTGCTGCAGTGCCTGACTGGTTTCGGTGAGGCCTCCCGCATGACCCAGTTCAAGGACAAGTCCGCCAAGCAGGGCCAGGACCGCACCACGGTGGGGCTGTTTACTTATCCTATGCTTATGGCCGCGGATATCCTTCTTTACTCCCCGCACTATGTGCCGGTGGGCGAAGATCAGCGCCAGCATCTCGAGCTCACCCGTAACCTGGCGGAGCGTTTTAACAACAAGTACGGCGAGGTCTTCCGCGTGCCGGAACCGTTCATTCCGGAAGGCTCGGCCAAGATTTATGACCTGCAGGAGCCGACCTCCAAGATGTCGAAGTCGGGCACGAACCCGAAGGGCCTGGTGAATCTTCTCGACGCTCCCAAGACCTCCGCGAAGCGCATCAAGTCCGCGGTGACCGATGACCTCGGCGTGGTGGCCTTCGACCGCGAGAAGCAGCCGGGAGTGTCCAACCTGCTGGCCATCCAGTCCGCACTGACTGGCGAGGCTATCGATGCTCTCGTGGAGAAGTACGCCGGCCAGGGCTACGGTCACCTCAAGGTGGATACTGCCGAAGCGCTGGAGGCCTTCACCACCCCGCTCAAGGCACGCTATGACGAACTCATGGAAGATCGCGGCGAGCTGGAGCGCATCCTTGCTCAGGGTGCGGAGCGAGCCACGGAGATTGCGACCCCGCTCGTGGACAAGGTCTACGAGGCGGTTGGGTTCCTCCCCGCGCGCCGCGGCTGAGTTGGTTAGCATATGAGGGACGTTTAACTAACAACATAAAAAGGGGTGTGCCTGTGGCACCAACGACACGCACTGATGAGAAGAAGACCGATGAATACGGCATCGAGCGCGCGCACGCTGATGATCCAGGTGCGGTAGATAAAGTCCGCGAGAAGTCTGGCTTTATTGACCACATCATGAAGATGCTGGACCGCTACGGCAGCCAGGGCGGCAACCAGTTTGCCGCGGGTATTACCTACTTTTCGGTTCTGGCCATCTTCCCGATTTTCATGCTCGTGGTCGCTGGCGCAGCCACGGTGCTGGCTAACCGCCCGGACCTTATGCAGCAGCTTGAGGAGCAGATTGCGAATTCCGTGTCGGGTGACCTCGGAGATTCCATCACGGAGCTGCTAAAGACGGCCATTGATCAGCGCGGTGCAATGTACGGCATTGGTGGTTTGACCACGCTGTGGTCCGGCCTGGGCTGGATGAACAACCTGCGCATCGGTATTTCCGCGATGTGGAACCAGGACCCAAATGATGCTCCGGGTAACTTCGTGACGAAGAAGCTCAGCGATCTATTCGGGCTCATTGGCCTGCTCATCGCCCTAGTTATCGCCTTCGGCGTGACGGCGGCCGGTTCCTCCGGCCTGACCCAGAAGGTCTTCGAGTGGGTAGGCATTGAGTCCTTCCCCGGGATGGATGCGGTGATTGTTCTGGCCGGTATTGTCATCGGCCTTATCGCCAACTTCCTTGTCTTCTGGTGGATGGTGGCTTTCCTGCCGCGCACCAAGGTTCCCACCAAGTCGGGCCTGAAAGGTGCGCTCATCGGCGCTGTAATCTTTGAGGTTCTCAAGCAGCTCTCTACCGTGGTCATGTCCTCGGCAGCCGGCAATCCGGCAGGTGCCGTCTTCGGCCCGGTGATCGTCCTCATGGTGGTCATGTACCTGGTCTGGCGCGTGGTCCTCTACGTGTCTGCGTGGACGGCTACCACTGAGGAATCCCTAGAGCTGCTCGAGCCGCCGGTGCCGGATCAGGCGGTTATCCACGTCCGCAACGAAATCAAGAAGGGCCCGAACACGGGCGTGACCTTGGGTGCTGGTGCTGCCCTCGGTGCAGCTGCCGCCGGTGCCGTGGCCCTGCTGCGTCGAAAGTAGGCCCGTGCTTCCCACAACGCCCGCTCCGAACCTCTACACTCACTTCACCCTGGACCCGCGTGCGACGTCGCGCGAGCTTAGCGTGCAACTCGCGGCTGCCGACGCCCACCTCGAAGGCACCGGCTTCGTCCCCGAGGACCCCGAACGACAGGAACTCGCCGTCGCCGCGCGAATTCTGACGGAACCTTCCTCCCGCGCGACCTACGATCAAGGCCTCGAACGTGGAAACCAACCCACATGGGCCCAACTGGAGGAATTTGCGGAGACCGGGCGCTGGACCACGGAGCCGGAAGCCGACTCTGCTCGTCCCATGGGTACAACCGCGAGAGGCAGCGATAGCGCCCAGCGAGCTACCCCCGGCAACCGCGTCCTCATGGCGATCATCGATTACTTCTTCGCTGCTCTGATGGTGTCCTTTATCGTGAGCGTCAGCTTTATCGATCCTGACTCGCACAGCATGTGGATCGTCAGCATTTCTAGCCTCTTCACTGTGGCCTACTATCTTTTCTTCGAGGTGTACGCCGGTGCGACGCCGGCAAAGCTCATCGGCGGCTACACCGTCCGTGATATCACGACCCACGAGAAGCTCACGTGGTCGCAGAGCATCAAACGCAACTGGTGGCGCGTTGCCTCCCTCGTGCCGCTCCTTGGCCCGCTGATTGCGTTCTTTGGAGCCCTGTACGTGGTGACCACGATTGGCCCGAAGAATGCGCTGCGTGGTCAGCACGACATCATGGCTCACGCCGAAGTAGTGAAAAAGTAGCCACCGCGATGACCAGTAGGGCAACGAGCCCTGCCACCACCCAACCGATCCAGCCCTGCGAGTCCTCGAAGGATGAGCGGGGCTGCGCCGTTTCCGGGGCCTCTGCGGGGGTCGGAGGAGCAGGGGTAGGAACTTCTGTTGTCTCCTCTGCCGCTTGAGCTGAAAATTCCTCGAGCTGTCCTACGCCTTCGCCGGGGGCGACGTCGGAGGATTCGTCGAGAAGCATCTGCGCCTGCTCCCACGCCCGGAAGCCATGTTCGACGGTGGTATCCAGAATGACCGCTTGCAGGCGCCGCCCGCCGCGATTGACCGCACCGACGAACGTGTGGTGCGCGTCCTCGGTGTAGCCCGTCTTGCCACCGATGCCATCCGGATCATTGAGAAAAAGCCCGTTGTCATTCCAGAGCTCGTATCCAGGCATGTCACCCCAACCGGGGAAGTCCACGTGTTCAGTGTCGACGATGCGCGCAAATGTGTCATTGGCAAAGGCTGCGCGGTAGATGAGTGAGATGTCCGCCGCGGAGGTCGACATTCCCGCGGCATCCAGCCCGGAATAGCTCGCTGCGACAGTTGAGCGCGTTCCAATCTCCCGGGCTTTCTCGTTCACTTTGTCCAGAGCTGCAGCGTCCCCGCCGACGGCCTGCGCTAAGGCATGCGCGGCATCGTTGCCGGACGCCATGAGCAAGCCCTCCAGCAACTGCTCCACGGTGTATTCACCATCCGGTCCAATGCCCACGGCAGAGCCTTCAACGGATGCGTCTTCCACCGTGGCCGTGATGCGCTGGTCAAGCGGTAATTCATCAATGACTACAAGTGCGAGCAGCGCCTTGATAATGGATGCAGGGCGGTATCGGCCGTTGGGATCTTTCATCGCGATGACTTCGCCGGTGTCAAGATCACTGACCATCCACGCCGAGGCAACGACGTCCTTGTTGACCCTGAAACCGCGCGGTGCGGTGACACCACATGCGGCCCCTTCCACCGCAGGCAGGGGAGTGGGGGTGGCTTGGCCGGGGGCGAGCATCTCAGAGGTCGTGTTCGGCTCACCGGGTTTGAGGGAGTGCGGGCAGGAATCGGTGTCTGGCGCGGTGGTGCGTGTGATTGATGAGGACGCGTCCGTTTCAGACTCCTCCGCGAGTGCTGGTGGGGCAGCGGTGAGTGCGAGGACTGCGAGGAGCGCGGGGACATGTTTCATGATGTGCTTAATCCTAGACCCCGCCCTAGGATGAGTCCCATGCATGACGCACCTTTAATTAGCCCCGAAAACAAAGACTCCGGCGCTGAGATTTTCGCCAGCCTGCCCAAGGTCACGCTGCTCGCACCGCTGCCAACGGATGCCTCATCCCCGGAGGAGCTGCGCGAGGCGACCCGCTCTGTTGTGCAGGCGCTTGCCGACGACCACGTGGTCTACGCCGAGCTCCGCCTCATCACCGAGGCCTTCCCCTTCACGGCTGCCGGTGCGATTGCTGCTGCTTCGGATGGCCTCGCAGTGCCGGGAATCGATGCGCGTCTTGTTGTTGACGGCGATGCCTCCGATAAGGCTGCCGGTGTTGTTCTCACCGATCTCACGAAGGCTGCTGCCCTTCGGGAAGAGTTCATCCCTTGGGAATTCGACGCGACTTCGTACGAGGATGCCGTGGACGCTGTGAAAGCGGGCGCTACCCGCCTCGTCCATGCGACGGACCTTGTGGACGATTTCAGCGCCGACCTCGACGGTGTGCGCCCAGGTAAGGCTTCGGCGTGGGTACGTGATCGCCACATCGCTCTGACGTTTGCCCCGCTTGAGGAGCTCCCTGCCGAGGAGCTTCCGGACCACCCCTTGCCGCTGCTTCAGCAGCTTGGTTTTACCTGCACTGTGGCGGGCGACAAGCTCAGCGACGTATTCCTCGCGCTCAGCGAAACCTTCGGCTACGGCCTCGAAGAGTTCTTTGACCTGACGATCAAGGCCGTTGAAAACTCCTTCGCCAGCGAGGAGGACCGCCAGCGCCTCATCGAGCAGGAAATCCTGCCGGCCTATGAGAAGCTCGCGGATCCGGAGTTTGCTGAAGACGCGGAGAGTGACGAGGAGACTGACTAGAAGCGCGAGAAGCGCTTTGTGAGCATCTCCTCCAAGCCTTTCCAGGACTCTGCGTGCTCGGTGTACGGCTTGGAGGGAACGTAACCTGCGTGCTCGGTGGAACCCAGCATGTAGCCCAGGTAATCCTGGAAGCGCGGGTTCTGCAGCATGTAGGAGTTGATGGAATCATCGCCGGACCAGTCGGCGGCATCGGCGCAGATTTCGTAGCAGCGGCTCATCTGGTCGGTGTCTACGGCCTCCGGGCCCTTCTCGATGTCACGGATGATGCCGTTGAAGGTGTACTGGTTATCCGGGTGAACGGTGACCTCCAACTCGCCAGCGTTGGCGGCGGCAACCACCTCTTCCCACGTGGAAACCTTGGCTAGGTCGTGGTCATCGTTTTCCATGATCCAGCGAACGAGCACCTTGGAGGTGGGGAAGGTAAAGATCTCGCCCCACTTGCCCAAGAACACAGGCTTGCCATCGAGGTAGGTACGCAGCGTGTAGACCGACTTTTGATTAGCGGTGATCTTGACCGGGTCAATACCAGCGGCAGCCCACGGGGAGCTGTCGTACGGATCGGCAGCAGCTGCAGCAGCCTTGCGTTCTTCTTCGGCCTTCTTGCGGGCCTCGGCCGCCGCCTCCGTCGCCGCGGAAATGCGGGTGGCGGCATCCGTCGTTGCATCCTGGCTAAAGTCTGCTGACGGAACGACCTTGACCACCTTGTCAAGGTCCTCAATAACGCCACGCCAGTTTGCGTGAATAACGCTGCCGACACCGGACCACTCGCTCATGCCCTGTTCGCCGGCGTAATGGTCTGCGCCGCGGGCCGGATTGCGCAGGATGGAGTGGGAAGCGAAGAAGATCACGGTGTGCTCTGCGGCGGAAACCTCCGCCAGTGCGCGAGCAATTTCCAGGTTGCGTGCTACCGAGGACACGTTCTCGTGGCTCGGGCGGCCAGCCAGGTACTTCGGCACTGCTACGAGGTCGTACACGTGCTTCTTCTCCGGCACGACGCGGTCTGCCGGCTGGGAGTTAAACACATCCCACTTCGGGTGGTCGAGCAAGTCATGCTTCTTGCCGGACTCGAGGAAGCAGAGCATTTCGGCTTCGGTGTGGAAGAGGAGGACGGAGTCATCATCGCCAAGAAAGGCTTGCCACTCGGAACCGTTCTGACGCCACTTCGGCGCCCACAGGGTGTAAAAATCGCCCTCAGACAGGGAGAGCTGGACGGGGACAATAGCGCGGGTGTTCATGGGGAAACAGTCTACCCTGTGGGCCTCCAGAAGCCTTTGAAAGCCATCCCCATATTGTTCGTGCGCAGTGGGCCGGTTTGAACAGGACTGCCTGCTTCCACGATCTGGCCATCGCCGGAATACATGGCCACATGCCCATCCCACACCACAAGATCGCCGGGCTGAAGGTCCTCAGCACTCACCTGCCTGCCCACCGCTTGGCTCTCGGCAGTGCGGGGAAGCTCTACCCCAGCCTGACGCCACGCCCACTGTGTAAGGCCAGAGCAGTCAAAGCTGCCGTTACCGGTTCCTCCCCAACCATAGGGCGTTCCCACCTGGGATAATGCTGCCTGTGCTGCGGCCTGCCCCTGCTCAGAACCACCCTCAGCAGCAGGTGCGCGCAGCGCGTGACGGGCCACGCTCACCTCACCGGCATCATGATCATGCCGCCCGCGCACTGAAGGGCGAACCGCACGTTGACCAATAGGCACGAGTGGTGCAGCAGCTCGAAGCAACTCGCCAGCGAGACGCTTCACACGCAGCATGGCTTTGCTCACGTACTCCATCGCTAGGGCATGCAAGGCAGAACGTGCTGCGGCTTGTGCTGCCGGATTCGGAATGAGCAACCCGAGAGCGAGTGGAATGCCTCGCTGCACTAACTCGAAACCCAACCCCACGAGATCCCGGATGGTTGCTGAAATCAAGTTCCGCGCTGAACCTAGCGTTGAGTGCACGGTGGAAATGTCCTCACTGGCCTGGCGGGCGACAGCGAAAAGCGCACTAGGATCGCCGTGTGCAATCTCAGCCAGTGGGCCCGCTGCAGTGAGATCTGGCACAGTAGGCAAGCTCACGTCGGGAAGCTGCGCGGGCTGCAGGCGCGCAATCTGCGCGATCGCTGACTCCAACATCACAGACCCCCGCACGCGCTCGCGAGGGCCTGGTCGGCGTCCTCGGCTTCACGGGCCATAAGGAAGCTAGACTCCGCGACCGCCACTGCATCGGCCCTGACCTGGGTAAGCCGTGCGGAGAGGTTCTCCACGGCGGCCGCTAGAGCACTGGTAAAGCCCTCCAAGGCAGGGTCGTTCGGCAGTTCCGGAGGGGGAGTGGGGGAGGCCTGGGAGGCGTCGACAAGCTCGTGCGCCAAGCGGCGCGCATGTTCTGTGTCAATGGAAAAGGTCGTGAAGTCAGTCATGTCCTATTAGACTGCCGAACCCGCCGATCGGTTCCCTCCCAACTCTTATACAGTGGTGGGCATGGATATCCACGTTGTAGACCACCCTCTCGCCACGTCCCGCCTCACGCTCATGCGTGATGCCCGCAGCGACAACGCAGCATTCCGCGCCGCCCTGCGCGACCTCGGCGCCATGCTCGTCTACGAGGCGGCCCGAGACCTGCCCGTCGAGCACTTCGACTGTGCTACTCCTGTCTCCACTGCAGACGGCACCCGCCTGCAGGATCCACCCATCATTGTGCCCATTATCCGCGCTGGCCTGGGCATGGTTGACCCGGCCCTGTCTATGATTCCGGATGCCCAAGTGGGCTTCATTGGTATGGCCCGTGATGAAACCACGCACCAGCCGGTCCCGTACCTAGAGGCTCTGCCGCAGGATCTCAGCGGCCGAAGCGTCTTCGTAGTGGACCCCATGCTGGCCACTGGTGGCTCGCTCCTGCACTCTCTCAAGTTGCTGGCGGACCGCGGTGCCACAGACATCACGGCGATCTGCATGGTTTCCGCGCAGCCAGGCGTTGATGCACTGGCCAACTCCGGTTTGCCGGTACGCCTTGTCACTGCGGCTATTGACCCCTCGCTCAACGATGACGCGTACATCGTTCCGGGGTTGGGTGATGCCGGTGACCGCCTGTATGGCCCGCGCAATATCGACCTCTAGGAGCGAGCCGGGCAACTCCAGACCGCTCAGTATATCTGGCAGCTGACCTGCCCGACTAACTGAACCGCATGGTCTAGTTGTAGACTCTTCCCCATAGAAAAACATGGAGGAGGACGCAGTGATCTCGGAATACGTGAGTGAGTGGTTCACAAACCACCGCGCGGAGGTCATCGCGTGGCGCCGTCATATTCACCGCCACCCGGAGACTTCCAACAACGAGGTGGAAACTACTCGTTTCCTTGCCCGTACCCTCCGCGAATACGGCCTTGAGCCGCAACTTTTTCCCGAAACGGGCCTCATGGTGGACATCGGGCCTGACACGGAGCTTGGTCGCCTCGCATTCCGTGCTGACATTGATGCGCTTCCCGTCACTGAAGTTACTGGTCTCGAATACACCTCTGAGGTACCTGGTGTCATGCATGCGTGCGGGCACGATATCCACACGACCATCGCGTTGGCCACCGCGTGTGCGTTGGCTGATTTCCACCGTGAGCACGACCTCGATTGTGGAATTCGCGTGATTTTCCAACCTGCCGAGGAAGTATGGGTGGGCGGTGCCACCGATGTCATTGAGTGGGGAGCCCTCGAGGGCGTGAACTCCATCTTTGCCGTCCACGTGGAGCCGAAACTGCGCGTCGGCCGTATTGGCGTGCGTGCAGGTGCCATTACGTCCGCGACTGACGTTGTAGAAATCAATGTCACTGGTCCGGGTGGGCACACGTCGCGCCCACACTTGTCGGCGGATGTGGTTTATGCGCTGGGTAAGCTTCTCACGGATCTGCCGGGGCTGCTCTCGCGCCGTGTTGACCCTCGTACTGGCACAGTCCTTGTGTTCGGCCAGGTCAATTCCGGCTATGCCCCGAACGCGATCCCGGAGACGGGCTCGGTATCCGGCACCATGCGCACGGCGGATATTGGAATTTGGCGTGAAATGCAGACCCTCTTCGCGGAGCTTGTGGAGCAAGTCCTTGCGCCGCTAGGGGTTGAGCATGAGTTGGTCTATCATCGCGGGGTTCCGCCTGTGCTTAACGACGACGTCTCCACCGCCCTCCTTGCTAGCGCCGCCCAGGCCATTGATCCCCAGGCTGTCGTCCAAGCCCCGCAGTCGTCGGGCGGCGAGGATTTCTCGTGGTACCTGGAAAAGGTTCCGGGTTCCATGGCCCGTCTTGGTTGTTGGTCAGGTGAAGGTGAGCAGCATGATCTCCACATGGGAGATTTGGCTCCGGATGAGCGCGCTATTGGTGTCGGTGTGAAACTCTTCGGTTCCGTGGCTGAGCAGTTTGCCAACGTGGAGGATTAGGCCCCCAACCATTACACTGTGACACGGATTTCCCAGAAATTTTATAGAAGGAGCGACAGTGTCACAGGAAGCCCCCCGCATCGTAATCATCGGCGGTGGCCCCGCAGGCTACGAGGCTGCGACCGCCGGCGCTAAGTATGGCGCGCACATTACGTTGGTTGAGGAGCAGGGCCCCGGTGGCTCCTCCGTTCTTTTGGACTGCGTTCCTTCGAAGTCCTTTATTGCCGGCGCTAATCTCCGCACTGACTTCCGCCGTGCCGATGAC
Source organism: Corynebacterium sp. HMSC05E07 (assembly GCF_001807225.1). Classification (NCBI taxonomy): domain Bacteria; kingdom Bacillati; phylum Actinomycetota; class Actinomycetes; order Mycobacteriales; family Corynebacteriaceae; genus Corynebacterium; species Corynebacterium sp. HMSC05E07. The sequence continues at coordinate 43,102 of NZ_KV788254.1, read as the reverse complement.
ATGGGCCTGAACAACCAGCTCAGCTCGCTTCAGCTTAACCTGCAGGCGCTTAACGGCCGTGTGCAGGCACTGGCTGGCAACCAGTCGCAGGACGTTCGCGTGGGCCTAGAGAAGATCGGCGTCAAGGTGATCGACGGCCGTGCAGCTTTCTCTGAGGACCAGCATGGCGTTAAAGGTGCTGCTCACCGCATCGATGTGAAACACAACGATGGAACCACTGAGACCCTCGATGCGGATCTCGTTCTTGTCGCTACCGGTGCCACTCCGCGTATCCTTCCGGGTGCGCAGCCTGATGGTGAGCGCATCCTCACGTGGCAGCAGGTCTACGACCTGCAGGAGGAACCGGAGCACCTCATCGTGGTCGGTTCTGGTGTCACGGGTGCCGAGTTCGTCTCTGCTTTCGCCGAGATGGGCGTGCGCGTGACCATGGTGGCCTCCCGTGACCGCATCCTGCCGCATGATGACGCCGATGCTGCGGACGTTCTCGAGACCGTCCTGGCTGAGCGCGGCGTTGAACTGGAGAAGAACTGCCGTGTGGAGACCGTCTCCCGAACTGAGGACGGCAATGTGGTGGTCAAGACCCAGGATGGCCGTGAGATTCACGGCTCTCACGTCATCATGTCCATCGGTTCCATCCCGAACACCAAGGACCTGGGGCTTGAGCACGTCGGCGTGGCCACCACCAAGTCCGGCCACATCGAGGTTGACCGCGTATCCCGCACCAACGTCGCCGGCATCTATGCCGCCGGTGACTGCTCCGACTTGTTCCCGCTGGCCTCCGTTGCCGCGATGCAAGGCCGTATCGCTATGTACCACTCGCTGGGTGAAGGCGTGTCTCCGCTGCGTCTGAAGACCGTTGCCACCGCCGTGTTTACCCGCCCGGAGATTGCTGCCGTGGGCTTTACCCAGGCAGAGATCGAGGCTGGCGAGGTTGCTGCCCGCACCATCATGATGCCGCTGAGCACCAACCCGCGCGCCAAGATGCGCTCCCTGCAGCACGGCTTTGTCAAGCTTTTCTGCCGCGCTACGTCCGGCCGCGTCATTGGTGGCGTTGTCGTCGCCCCCACCGCTTCTGAGCTCATCCTGCCCATCGCCGTAGCAGTCACCAACCAGCTCACGGTGAACCAATTGGCGGACTCCTTCGCGGTCTACCCGTCCCTGTCCGGCACCATCACGGAAGCGGCCCGCCGCCTCGTTGCCCACGACGACTTGGAGTAGCGCGCCACACCTTCACTAGGTCTTCGAGTGTCCCGTGGTGCTTCTCTCTAGCCGGTGGCGTAGGCCGACTCTGGCGAGGTATTGAGGTCGAGGCTGACGGGTCTGCCGGCCTGCGGGAAGGCGCGCTGAGGGCACGCAGGACGTGGGCAGGCAGCGCAGCCGGGGCCGATGGGGGTGGCTTCAGACGGGGAGTGGTTCAGGGCGTCGGCGTAGACGACGCGGTCGGCCTGAGAGATATCGCAGCCAATGCCCACGACGAATTCCTTGCGCGGAGTGCCCCATGCCTGAGCCTGGCCTTGGACGAAACGCGCGATCCACAGGTAGGTGTGGTCGTCTGGCATCGAAGCCACTTGGCGCGTGATGCGGTTGGGGGTTTCGAAGGCTCGGTGCACGACCCACAGGGGGCAGGAACCGCCACTGCGCGCAAAGTGGAAGGCGGTGGAGGACTGGCGCTTAGAAATGTTGCCGGCACGGTCGGTCCGGATGAAAGAGAAGGGAACACCGCGGTGGCCGGGGCGCTGTAACGTCGATAAGCGCTGCGCCGTGGTTTCGAAACCCGTGCCAAAGGCGTTGGCGATGACGTCAATGTCATAGCGTGTCTCCTCCGCGGTGGCAAGGAACTGCGTATAGGGCATGGTGACGGCGGCAGCGAAGTACTGGGCAAGGCCGAGAGTGCCGATGGTGCGTGCTTCGGAAGTGGGGAGCTCAGCGACGAGTTCGGCGCAGTGCTCTGGGTATGCCAGCAGACAGTACTGGAGCGCCATCTCAAAGACGAGTTGGGCCTCGGAAAGGCCGGCCCGAAGGTGGAGCTCGCGGTTGTGGAAGGTGCGACGTCGCGGGGAGGGCGAGGAAAAACGCGTGGTGACCCCGAAGTCCTCTTGGAGGAGTGAGGCGAGGCGCCCCCGGCGCAGGACGCGGTCACCAAGGCGCTCCGAGAGTTCTTCAGCGGCAACGTCGAGGCTGTGGACGTAGTTGTGGGCATCGTAGAAGAAATCGCGCACGGACTCGAAGGGGCCGGTTTCGGCGGGGGTGTGGGCGGCAGCGGCAACCAGCCGGGGCAGAAGTTCAGGGAAGCGGCCGCTGAGATCGGTGAGGGTGGCTTCGGAGGCCTCGGGGAAAAGCTGGCGCAGCTCGGCAAGGGCGCGGAGGTCACGGTCGCCGGCGAAATAGGTCGGGTCCACGTCGAAGCGCTGGGTGAGCTGCATGAGGACAGTGACGGTGAGTGGGCGCTGGTCGTTCTCCAGCTGGTTGAGATAGCTCGTGGACAGGCCAAGTTGCTTGGCCATGGCCGCTTGAGTGAGCCCGCGTTCCTTGCGTAGCGCGTGGATTCTCGCCCCCGCGTAGTGCTTCGTCATGCTCCTAGTCCTTCCGAAACCCGCTCTGAACTCGCCTTTCCGCAAGTTTTGCAAGTAATGCAAATACCTGCAACAGATATACGCAGTTTACACATGTGGCGGGCCGCACGTAAGGCGAATTAATGTGATGACTATCGCACTCGAAGTAGTCGCCCAGGAGGAGAACACGTTGATTAACCACGAAGTACGGACCCACAAGTCCGCTGAGAATTTCCCCATCGAAGAACACCTCGCCCACAAGATTGCCAAGGTAGCCACCGACTCGGTCGAGGTTCCGGCCGAGACCACCGAGATGATCATTAACCGCATCATTGACAACGCCAGTGTTGCTGTGGCCTCAGCTACGCGCCGTCCCGTGACCTCGGCGCGAGTGATTGCGCAGGCCCATGAGGCGTCGGAAAGCGGCGCCACCATCTTCGGTGTTGACGGTACCTACTCCGCGGAGTGGGCTGCGCTGGCCAACGGCACCGCGGTGCGTGAGCTGGACTACCACGACACCTTCCTTGCTGCCGACTACTCACACCCGGGTGATAACATCCCGCCGATTCTCGCCGTGGCTCAGCAGAAGGGCCTGACCGGCAAGGACCTTATCCGCGGCATCGCCACCGGCTACGAAATCCAGGTCAACCTGGTCAAGGGCATCTGTCTTCACGAGTGGAAGATTGACCACGTGGCACACCTTGGCCCGTCCGTCGCAGCGGGTATCGGCACCATGCTGAACCTTGACGTGGACACCATCTACCAGGCCATCGGCCAGGCGCTGCACACCACGACCGCCACGCGCCAGTCCCGCAAGGGCCTCATTTCCTCCTGGAAGGCCTACGCCCCAGCGTTTGCCGGCAAGATGGCCATCGAAGCAGTGGACCGCTCCATGCGCGGCGAGGGTGCACCGGCCCCGATCTGGGAAGGTGAGGACGGCTTCATCGCCTGGATGCTGCACTCCCCAGAACGCACCTACACCGTTCCGCTTCCGGCGGAGGGTGAGGAAAAGCGCGCCATTTTGGATACCTACACCAAGGAGCACTCCGCCGAGTACCAGGCGCAGGCCCCGATTGATATGGCCTTCGCACTCAAGAAGACTCTGGAGGAGAAGGGACTCAAGACTGAGGACATCGAATCCATCGTCCTGCACACCTCGCACCACACCCACTACGTCATCGGCACCGGTGCTAACGACCCGCAGAAGATGGATCCGAACGCCTCCCGTGAGACGCTGGACCACTCCATCATGTACATCTTTGCCGTGGCCCTCCAGGACGGTGAGTGGGATTACGAGACCTCTTACTCCGACGAGCGCAAGCACCGCCAGGACACCATCGACCTGTGGCACAAGATTTCCACCGTCGAGGATCCGGAGTGGACCCGCCGCTACCACTCCAACAACCTGGAGGAGAAGGCTTTCGGCGGCAAGGCCGTCATCACCTTTAAGGATGGCACCGTGGTGGAGGATGAGCGCGCAGTTGCTGACGCCCACCCGCTGGGTGCTCGTCCCTTCGGCCGCGAGGAGTACATCAACAAGTTCAAGAAGCTTGCTGCCGGCAAGGTGTCGGAAGAGGAGCAGGAGCGTTTCCTCAAGGCTGTGCAGGACTTGGAGAACCTCACCGACCTTAGCGAGCTCAATGTTCGCCTCACCGATGAGGCGCTCTCTGCAGCGCCGGAGACCCCGAAGGGACTGTTCTAAATGGCTGGCCTGTTTGGTTCCACTATCAGCAATGCGGACAAGCGCAAGAACTTCCACGAATCGCTGAACGCACCAGAAATCACCACGCTGCCGGGCGCGTTTAATCCGCTCACCGCGCGTCTTATCCAGGATCTCGGTGGCTTCGGCGGCGTCTACGTCTCTGGCGCGGTGCTGGCCAATGACTTGGGCCTGCCGGACATTGGGCTGACCACGTTGACCGAGGTAGCGCAGCGCTCTGGGCACATTGCCCGGGCCACGGATTTGCCGGTGCTTGTCGACGCCGACACCGGCTTCGGCGAACCCATGTCCGCCGCCCGTACCGTCGCCGCGCTGGAGGACGCCGGCCTGGCCGGCTGCCACCTCGAAGACCAAGTCAACCCGAAGCGCTGTGGCCACCTTGATGGCAAGGAAGTGGTGCCGACGGATCTCATGGTTCGCCGCATCACCGCCGCCGTCAACGAGCGCCGCGATGAGAACTTCATCATCTGTGCCCGCACTGATGCCGCGGGCATTCACGGCATTGATGACGCTATCGAGCGCGCCAAGGCCTACGCCGATGCCGGCGCAGACCTCATCTTCACCGAGGCCCTGTACTCGCCCGAGGACTTCGAAAAGTTCCGCGCTGCTGTGGATACCCCACTGCTGGCCAACATGACGGAGTTCGGCAAGACCGAGCTGCTGTCGGCTAAGCGCATTGAAGACTTGGGCTACAACGCCGTCATCTGGCCGGTGTCCACCCTGCGCGTGGCTATGGGTGCTACCGAAGAATTCCTGCGCGACATGCAGGAAACCGGCCTGCAATCCGAGGAGTGGCTCGAGCGCATGCAGCACCGCTCCCGCCTCTACGAGCTGGTGCGCTACGACGAGTACAACGCCTTCGACCAGAGCGTGTTCACGTACTCCAAGGACAGCTACAAGCCCACTTTTGACTAATACCCCCGGCCTAGCCGACACGCTAGGCCCCCACATAAGGAGAAATACCATGTCTGAGACCCCAGAGATTCGCAAGGGCCTGTACGGCGTTGTCGTTGATGAGACCGCCATTTCCAAGGTCGTCCCGGAGACCAACTCCCTGACCTACCGCGGCTACCCGGTCCAGGAGCTGGCCCGCTACTGCTCCTTCGAGGAGGTTGCCTACCTGCTGTGGAACGGTGAGCTGCCGAGCCAGGGTGAGCTCGTGCGCTTCTCCGCCCGTGAGAAGGCACTACGCCACTTGGACCGCCACCTCATCGACCTCATTACCTCCATGCCGAAGTCCTGCCACCCGATGGACGTTCTGCGCACCGCAGTCTCCTTCATCGGCTCCCAGGATCCGGAGGAGTACACCAAGGACTCCGAGCACATCCGCCGCACCGCGCTGGAGCTCATGGCGAAGCTGCCGACCATCGTGGCGCTTGATATCCGCCGTCGTCGCGGCGAGGGCTACATTGAGCCCTCCCGTAAGAAGGGCTTTGCGGAGAACTTCCTGTGGATGGTCTTCGGTGATGAAGAAGGCTCCCCGGCTACGTCCCGCTCCGACATCGAGGCCTTTGACAAGTCCCTCATCCTCTACGCTGAGCACTCCTTCAACGCGTCCACCTTCGCTGGCCGCGTGGTGACCTCGACAATGTCGGACACCTACTCGGCTGTCACCGCTGCTATCGGTGCGCTTAAGGGCCCGCTGCACGGTGGTGCGAATGAGGCCGTGATGAAGAACTTCCTCGAGGTCGGTGACCCGGCCAAGGTTGAGGAGTGGACGCTGAACAAGCTCAAGAACAAGGAGCTCGTCATGGGCTTTGGTCACCGCGTGTACAAGAACGGTGACTCCCGTGTTCCGACCATGGAGGCTGCCTTCCGCGAGCTGGCCAAGGACCACGGCCAAGAGCAGTGGGTGGAGATGTACGAGGTCATGGCCAAGACCATGTACGAGAACACCTCCATCAAGATCCAGCCGAACCTGGATTTCCCGGCTGGCCCCGCCTACCACATCCTGGGCTTTGACATCGAGTTCTTCACCCCGATCTTCGTGATGGCCCGCATCACCGGCTGGACCGCACACATCGTGGAGCAGAACGAGAACAACTCCCTCATTCGCCCGCTGTCTGCCTACAACGGCAAGGAGCAGCGCTCCGTTCCGCCGAAGGAAATCTAGCGAAGTGAGAATAAGGCCAGCGTGCTAATCCTGTGCGCTGGTCTTTTCGCATTTCACTGACCAGGATATTCACAGGATCTGAATTTCTGTTGACCTATCTGTCGATTTTCACCCGCGTGAGACCGAAGGGCACTACCCTGAGATCTGTATCGTGCTTATCTGAAAGGATTACTCCCAGTGTCTGATACCGCCCACAAATCCTTTTCTAAGGTCTTGGTGGCCAATCGCGGTGAAATTGCCGTGCGTGCCTTCCGTGCCGCTTTTGAGGTTGGTGCCAAGACGGTCGCCATTTATCCCAAAGAGGATCGCAACTCCTTCCACCGTGCGTTCGCCAATGAGGCAGTGCGCATCGGTACCGAGGGGCAGCCGGTCAAGGCATACCTCGACATTGATGAGGTTATTCGTGCCGCTAAGAAGTCCGGTGCGGATGCAATTTACCCAGGCTATGGCTTCCTGTCGGAGCGTGCTGACTTGGCCCGCGCCTGCCGCGATAATGGCATCAAGTTCATCGGCCCAACCCCGGAAACCCTCGACCTGACCGGTGATAAGTCCGCAGCAGTGACCGCCGCCGAGGAAGCTGGGCTGCCCACATTGAAGGACTCGAAGCCGTCAACGGATGTTGAGGAGCTAGCAGAGTACGCGAAGGACTTTAACTACCCCATCTTCGTAAAGGCAGTTGCTGGTGGCGGCGGCCGCGGTATGCGCTTCATTGAGAATGAGGCAGAGCTCAAGACTAAGTGTGCGGAGGCTTCCCGTGAAGCGGAGGCTGCCTTCGGTGACGGTCACGTTTACCTTGAGACCGCAGTCATCCGTCCGCAGCACATCGAGGTGCAGATTCTGGGTGACTCGCAGGGCAACGTCATGCACCTCTATGAGCGTGACTGCTCCGTACAGCGTCGCCACCAAAAGGTTGTGGAGATAGCTCCGGCGCCGACGTTGGATCCGGAGCTGCGTGACCGCATCTGTGCGGACGCCGTGAAGTTCTGTGAGCACATCAACTACGAAGGCGCCGGTACTGTTGAGTTCCTCGTGGATGAGAAGGGCAACCACGTCTTCATCGAAATGAACCCGCGCGTGCAGGTGGAGCACACCGTGACCGAGGAGATCACGGGCGTGGACATCGTGAAGTCCCAGATGCAGATTGCGGCGGGATTCTCCTTAGAGGAGTTGGGCCTCAAGCAGGAGGAGATTCACATCAATGGTGCGGCGCTGCAATGCCGTATCACGACTGAGGATCCTTCCAACGGTTTCCGCCCGGATACCGGCACGCTGACCCAGTACCGTTCGCCGGGTGGCGCGGGCGTGCGCCTTGACGGTGCAACCGCAGTAGGTGCCGAGATTTCGCCGAACTTCGACTCCCTGTTGGTCAAGATGACCTGCCGTGGTGCCACCTTCGAGCAGTCGGTGGCTCGTGCCCAGCGCGCGCTCAACGAGTTCACTGTGGCGGGCGTGGCTACCAACATTGGCTTCCTGCGTGCTCTGCTACGCGAGCCAGACTTTGTCAACACTCGCGTTGACACGAGCTTCATCGCGGAACACGAGGACCTGTTGAAGGCCCCGCCGGCTGTTGATGAATCCGGCCGCGTCATTGACTACATCGCGGACGTGACCGTGAACAAGCCAAATGGTGAGCGCCCGACCACCTTGCGCCCCTTCGATAAGCTGCCGGATCTGGACTTTAACTCTGAGCTGCCGCGCGGTTCCCGCGATGAGTTGCTGGAGCTCGGCCCGAAGAAGTGGGCTGAAAAGATCCGCAAGCAGGACGCCCTGGCGGTTACCGATACCACCTTCCGTGATGCCCACCAGTCCCTGCTGGCTACCCGTGTGCGCGGTACCGCGCTGGTTACGGCCGCTGAGGCCGTAGCCCGCATGACCCCGGAACTGTACTCGGTGGAGGCGTGGGGCGGAGCAACGTACGACGTCGCCATGCGCTTCCTCAAGGAGGATCCGTGGGTGCGCCTCGACTTGCTGCGTGAGGCCATGCCGAACCAGAACATCCAGATGCTGCTGCGCGGCCGCAACACCGTGGGCTACTCGCCATACTCCAACGATGTCTGCACTGGCTTCGTCCAGGAAGCAGCCAAGTCCGGAGTCGATGTCTTCCGTATCTTTGACGCGCTGAACGACGTCACCCAGATGCGCCCGGCTATCGACGCTGTCCTGGAGACCAACACCACCGTGGCCGAGGTTGCCATGGCCTACTCTGGCGACATGTGCTCCCCAGATGAGAAGCTCTACACGCTGGATTACTACCTCAAGCTGGCGGAAGAGATCGTCAACACCGGCGCCCACGTCTTGGCCATCAAGGACATGGCGGGTCTGCTGCGCCCAGAGTCCGCATCCAAGCTGGTCATGGCTCTGCGCAAGGAATTTGACCTGCCGGTTCACGTGCACACGCACGACACCGCGGGTGGCCAGCTGGCGACCTACTACGCCGCGGCTCTGTCCGGCGCGGACATCGTCGATGGTGCCTCCGCACCGCTGGCAGGTACGACCTCGCAGCCGTCCCTGTCTGCCATCATCGCGGCGTTCTCTAACTCCACGCGTGATACCGGTATTTCCCTCAAGGCCGTCTCTGACCTTGAGCCTTACTGGGAGGCCGTGCGTCAGCTCTACCACCCGTTCGAGAAGGGCATTCCTGGACCGACCGGCCGTGTCTACCGCCACGAGATTCCGGGCGGCCAGCTGTCCAACCTGCGTGCGCAGGCTACCGCGCTGGGCTTGGAGGATCGCTTCGAAATCATCGAGGACACCTACGCTGCAGTGAATGAGATGCTCGGCCGCCCGACCAAGGTGACCCCGTCCTCCAAGGTGGTCGGTGACCTCGCCCTGCACCTCGTGGGCGCTGGCGTTGACCCAGCGGACTTTGAGGCCAACCCCACCAAGTACGACATCCCAGATTCCGTGATCGCCTTCCTGCGCGGTGAGCTCGGTACGCCTCCAGGTGGTTGGCCGCCTCTGCGTGACAAGGTCCTTGAAGGCCGCTCGCCGGGTGATGTCACCGTCAAGCCGGTTCCGGAAGAAGAGAAGGCACACCTGATTTCGGATGATTCTACTGAGCGCCGTGCCAGCCTGAATCGCCTGCTCTTCCCGAAGCAGTTTGAGGAGTTTAACGAGTTCCGCCGCACGTACGGCAACACCGAGGCGCTTACGGATACTATCTTCTTCTACGGGCTGGAAGAGGGTAAGGACTACATTGTCCACTACTTCCCAGAGGGCTCCAACGACCGCGCGGATCTCACTCCAATCACAGTGCGTCTCGATGCACTGGGTGAGCCAGACGAGAAGGGCATCCGCAACGTGGTGCTCAACGTCAACGGCCAGATCCGCCCGCTCAAGGTGCGTGACAACAACGTTGAGTCCACTGTTGCCACCGTGGAGAAGGCCGACCCATCCAACGAGGGACACGTGGCAGCACCGTTCGCCGGAGTGGTGAACCCGACTGCCAAGCCGGGCGACGAGGTCAAGGCCGGCGACCAGATCGCCGTCATCGAGGCCATGAAGATGGAAGCCTCCATCTCCGCCACCAAGGACGGCACCATCGAGCGCGTCGCCATTGGCGCCGCCACCAAGGTTGAGGGCGGCGACCTCATCGCCGTCATCAACTAGAAAAACCGCTGAACCCTCCTGCTGAGATAGAACATCCAAGCAGGAGGGTTTGCTGTCTGTATTTAAGGGGCCAGGTCTTGCCCAGCCAGGAACGCAAGTCCATCGACCCAATGGACGTGGCCTGTCGGCGGTGGAAATCGGTCTAGCGTGATGAGTATGCAGCGTGAGCCAGCCGGGGTATGCGCGAAAGGGGCTAATTCTCGTTCCAGCGTAGAAGGTTCTGAGGTAGCGTAAGCTACCTGCACGTAAAAAGTGTCATCACCACGAGTTGCGATGAAATCTATTTCCCCATCTGGGACTGAGCCAGTGGACACCTCATAGCCTCGGCGAAGAAGCTCGAGAAACACCATATTCTCAAGGTCGTGGCCCAGGTTGAAATCACGGGAACCAAGTACGGCATTACGTAATCCAGGATCTACGAAGTAGTACTTACCGTTGCTCCTCAGCCATTGTTTTCCCTTAGTATCACGGCTGCGGCAGCGGTATAGCAGGTGGGCGTCCTCCATCAACTCGAGGTAGCGATCGATGGTTTCAGAGGAGCTAGCGTATCCATCTGCTTGAAGAACTCCGCGGATTCGGCGGGTGGATAGTTCTGAACCAGGATTGTCGAAGATGAATTGAGCAAGCCGCAGGAACGTTGATGTATCACGGATTTGGCCACGAAGAGCGATGTCTCGGGTAAAAATTGAATCGAAAAGCGCACGATTGAAATCTGAGGCAACTCCGACATCGTTTGCCAGCACACTTGCAGGGAACCCGCCGATTCGCATCCACGCCGAAAAGTCTTCGGCCGTCGGTATCGTTGGCGATGACTTTTCACGATGGGTGAAGGAAGTGAACTCGCTTAATGACAAGGGGAGCATTCGAAGCTCTATGTAGCGGCCGGCAAGATATGTAAGGGATTCGCCAGCAAACATAGAGGCATTCGAACCAGTGAGAGTGATTTCGAGATCATCATTGAGCCTTAGCGAGTTAATGAGTCGTGCCCAGTCTTCGAGCTCTTGGACTTCGTCGACATGGAGATAGCGAAGCCCTTGGTCTAGGGCATCCTCGACGAAAGCATGAAAGGCATGCGGCTCCCGAAGCCGATCATTACGTGCGTCCTCAAAATTGATGACGAGAATGTCTTTAGCAGGCACTCCCGAGTTGAGGAGATCCTGTCGATATAGGGAAAGCAATGCGGACTTTCCGCAACGACGCACACCCGTGACTATACGCACTAGGTCGCGATCCTCGATCGCCTGCAGTTTCGCAAGATAGTCTGGACGGGGAATGAGGTCAGCCATGGTGTCGAGTATAGTCGACACTTCTAGGAAAATTTGAGAAAGTGTCGAGTATAGTCGACACCCTTTGCGGACTTGTGCTTCTAGAAACGCTTGAGCATCACGTGGGCATCGGGGCGGCCTGGGACGTAGATGTCGACGAAACCTTCAGATTCATACAGCGTGCGGGCACCGGTGTTTTCTGGCTCAATCCATAGCGATACGGCTGGAGCTTCCTGCGCCTCGGCGAGGTCGCAGGCATTGCGCAGGAGGCGTCGCCCAGCGCCCAAGCCCCTGTACCGTGATTCCACCGCAAGGAAAAGCTCGGGGATCTCCTCCGGATCCAGGTCGGTGGCCCATTGGGACTCATCGAAAGGATCTGCCTCGGGGTTTCCGGTGTAGGCAGCCCCTTTGTCTGTAGTGGTGTAATAGCGCAGCCACGCACCACCGACGGGGACGCGGTGGCTGGAGACGGCGATGACGCCGCCGTCGACGTGCGGGGACCAGTCATCGATGTACAGCCCCACATCAGGCGTGTGGAAATCCCCAATATGGGCGTCCTCGTCACCGAGGACATCGGCGAGGAAAAGGAGACGGGAGAGGTAAGTGCGGTCGTGCTCCTTGGCCAACCGCACGCCGAACTCAGAATCGTTAACGCTCATGCCTTACGAGGCTACTTGATCTCTGAAGTTAGTCACTCGCTGAGTGGTTCGAGGGGAGTTGGCGGATTCTCTATGGTCCGGAGAAGGGTACTCGTGGCGGTGGTATGGCGTGTAAGCGGCGGGTTCAGTAGCGCCTCGACCTTCAAGATCGAGCGGAAAGCATGAAGGGCCTCCCTGCGAGGTCGTGAGCTAATGCAGCTTCGTCGTCTTGATTGGCAGCACGAAGAAATGGCTCCCAACGCGGTGTTGAGAGCCATTGCGTAATCCACTGGCTATCCTGATGCGCCACTGCTGCATCCCCCAAAGTGACAAGTCAGCACCCCGGCAAGTAGTACTCAGCGGGTCAGTAACCCGGAGCAGAGCTCCACCAGGGTATCACGTCACAGAGTACTTAACAGTGCTAATCGAGGCAAGGTTTGTCACAGTTTCGTTCCGACCTCTGCCGGCAGGGAAGTATTAGCGAACTACTTGATATCCAGGATTGGCTCGCCCTTGTTGATCTGCGCGCCGGTGGACACCTTGAGGTCGGTGATGGTGCCGGACTTGTGGGCCTTGACGGGGTTTTCCATCTTCATGGCTTCGAGGACCACAACAACCTCGCCTTCCTCGACCTCTTGGCCTTCCTCGACGGCGACCTTGATGACGCTGCCTTGCATCGGCGCGGTTACGGTGTCGCCGGACACGCTTGCCGACGCCCCCTTTCCGCGACGCTTCTTCGACTTTTTGCGCTTGTTGCCACCGCCCAACAGCAAGTTGCCCGGCAGAGCCACCTCGATGCGGCGGCCGCCCACCTCGACGACGAACTTCTGAGCTGCCTCTTGTTCTTCGTCCTCGGGGGTTTCGGCGGTGTCGATGTATTCGGGAAGCTCGTTGACCCACTCTTCCTCGATCCACTTGGTGTAGACCTTGAAGTTGCCGTCCTCGGCAACGAAAGCGGGATCAGTGAGAATGGCTTGGTGGAAGGGGATAACCGTGGGCAGGCCTTCGATACGGTACTCCGACAGCGCGCGCCGGGCGCGCTGGATGGCGGTGGCGCGGTCTGGGCCCCAGACGATGAGCTTGGCCAGCATGGAATCGAACTGGCCGCCCACGACGGTGCCTTCACGCACGCCGGAATCCATGCGCACGCCCGGACCGGATGGCTCGGAGTAGCTCACGATAGTGCCCGGAGCCGGGATGAAGCCCGCGGCTGCATCCTCGCCGTTAATACGGAACTCGAAAGCATGGCCGCGTGGGGTTGGATCCTCGGAAATGGAGAGCTCGCGGCCCTCGGCGATGCGGAACTGCTCACGGACCAAGTCATAGCCGGTGGTCTCTTCGGTGACGGGATGCTCCACCTGGAGGCGAGTGTTGACCTCAAGGAAGGAGATGAGTCCGTCCGCGCCCACGAGGTACTCCACCGTACCGGCTCCGTAGTAACCGGCCTCGCGGCAGATGCGCTTGGCAGATTCGTGGATGGAGGCGCGTTGCTCGTCGGTGAGGAAAGGAGCGGGGGCTTCCTCGACGAGCTTCTGGAAACGGCGCTGCAGGGAGCAATCTCGCGTGCCCATGACAACGACGTTGCCGTGCTGGTCGGCCAAAACCTGCGCCTCGACGTGGCGGGCCTTATCGAGGTAGCGCTCGACGAAGCACTCGCCGCGGCCGAAAGCCGCGGTGGCTTCGCGGGTGGCGGACTCGTACAGGTCCGCAATTTCCTCGCGGGTGTGGGCCACCTTCATGCCGCGGCCGCCGCCGCCAAAAGCGGCCTTGATGGCAATGGGTAGGCCGTGCTCGTCGGCAAAGGCTTCGACTTCGGCGGCATCCTTGACTGGATCCGGAGTGCCAGGCGCCATGGGGGCGTCGGCACGCTCGGCAATGTGGCGCGCGGTGACCTTATCGCCGAGGTCCGCAATGGATTGCGGGGACGGGCCGATCCAGATGAGTCCGGCATCGATGACCGCTTGAGCGAACTCGGCGTTCTCGGAGAGGAAGCCGTAGCCGGGGTGGATAGCGTCGGCACCGGACTTGGAGGCGGCGTCGAGAAGCTTGGTGAAGCCGAGGTAAGACTCCGCGGAGGTCTGGCCGCCGAGCGCAAAGGCTTCATCGGCCAGTGTGACGAATGGGGCGTCGGCATCGGGCTCGGCGTAGACCGCTACAGATGCAATGCCCGCGTCGCGGGCCGCCCGGATGACGCGGACCGCAATCTCACCGCGGTTGGCCACGAGGACCTTGGTGATGTTCTTGGTTTCAACTGCCACGGCAGGAACCCTCCTCCATGATTTCTGATAGGACTGCATACTATTCTTGCACAGAAAAACATGAGGATACCCTCACATCTTGGTTTCGTGTCAAAAAATAAACCCGCACCAGCAAGGATGCGGGCTCATTTCGGCGTGTTGCTAGCGCTCAACCGGCATGCGCACCATGTTGCCCCACTCGGCCCACGAACCGTCGTAGACGCGCGGGTTGTTGAAGCCAAGCAGGTACTTGAGGACGAACCATGTGTGGGCTGCCTGGGCACCAACGTGGGAATAAAGGATGGTCTCGGTCGCTGGCTCGAGTTCACCGTAGTTGACTTTGAGCTCGCTGAGCGTGCGGAAGCAGCCGTTGGGGTAGACTGCGCGGTCCCACTCAAGATTGACAGCGCTAGGGATGTGACCGTAGGTCATCGTGGTGCCGTAGGGAGACTCGCCGTTGCCGGATTCGCGAGTGGCCTCACCGCAGAATTCCTCTGGGCTGCGGGTATCCACCAACGAGGCGGTGGACGAGCGCAGCTCATCGACGAAAACGCGGGCTGATTCATCGCGGCTAACCTCCGGGTAGGAGGAGGTGGTCGGGTCGGGGACCATGAAGGAGGTATCGCGTTCCTCGGACATCCAGGCATCGCGGCCGCCGTCGAGAAGGCGTACATCTGGGTGGCCATACAGCTCGAAGACCCACAGGGCGAACGCAGCCCACCAATTGGACTTGTCGCCGTACAGAATCACGGTGTCATCGCGTTCAATGCCCTTGGAGCGAAGGAGCTCGGCGAAGGCTTCCTCATCAATGAGGTCTCGTGTGGTGCTATCGAGCAGCTCCTTCTGGAAATTAATGCGGATAGCAGTCGGGATGTGGCCAATGTCGTAGAGGAGGGAATCCTCATCTACTTCGACGACGCGTAGGCCATTGACGCCCAGACGCGCGGACAGCCACGGGGCGGAAACGAGACGCTCGGGGTGCGCGTACTCTTGGAAAGGGGGATTCGGGTCGAATTCGGCCACGGTCCACCTGCCTTTCTCGTTGAGAGGGGGACGGTCGCCTCAACTTTAGCGCGCTTCGCTGATACGTGGTCACTCAAGAGAAACTTTTGTGGTGTTGGATACATTTATCTGGCGGTATTTTTTGAAACACAGCCACTGGTTATAACAAGAGTGCAGGTCAGGGTAGCTCCGTAGCGGGTGAGCACGCCTTTTTGGGGTGGGGGCGCTTGCTCAGCACGGTTGGCAAAGCTGGGTTATTTTAGGGGGTGACCCACAAATACCCAACGAAAGGGAAACGCTGTGCACAAGGCAATCGTCGTCTTCGAGGTCGAGGGCGGATCTGACAAGCAGTTCAACGGCCACCGCAAGGACACTATGCCCATCGTCGACAGCATTAAGGATGCTGGCTGGCACGCAGAAGTGGTTTTCTACCGCCCCGAGTGGTCTGAGAAGCTCTTCGAGTACGTCTCCGAGAACTTTGATGCCTACATCTCTCGTGTGAATCCGGGCAACATCCCGGGTGGCGAGAAGGGCTACTTCGACCTGCTCACCAAGCTCGCTGAGGCCGGTCTGGTTGGCATGTCCACCCCGCACGAGATGATGGCCTACGGCGCCAAGGATGCCTTGGTGAAGCTCAATGACACCGACCTGGTGCCGTCCGATACCGCTGCGTACTACGACGTTGAGTCTTTCCACAACACCTTCCCGACCTCCCTGTCCTACGGTGAGCGCGTTCTCAAGCAGAACCGTGGATCCACCGGCTCCGGTATTTGGCGTGTGCGCTTGGCCGATGAGAAGCTGGCCGAGTCTGTAGAGCCGGGCAGCGCACTGCCGCTCGATACCAAGCTCAAGTGCACCGAAGCTGTGGACAACCACACCGAGGAGCGCGAGCTCGGCGAGTTCATGGACTTCTGTGACCAGTACATCGTTGGTGACAACGGCATGCTCGTGGACATGCGCTTCATGCCGCGCATCGTTGAGGGCGAGATCCGTATCCTCCTCGTTGGCCCGGACCCGGTCTTCGTTGTTCACAAGAAGCCGGCTGAGGGCGGCGACGCCTTCTCTGCCACCCTGTTCTCCGGTGCGAAGTACACCTACCAGAAGCCGGAGGAATGGCAGGAGCTTGTTGACATGTTCGCGGAGGTCCGTCCGGTCATCGCCGAGAAGCTCGGCGGCGACAACATCCCGCTGATTTGGACCGCAGACTTCATGCTTGCTGATGGCGAGAATGGCGAAGATACCTACGTCCTCGGTGAGATCAACTGCTCGTGCGTTGGCTTCACCTCTGAGCTGGACATGGGCATCCAGGAGAAGGTGGCTGCTGAAGCTATCAAGCGCGTGGAGGCCAAGCACGCCTAAGCGTTATTCCATGAATCCCTCGCTTTTGCGGGGGATTTTGTCGTTTGAGGCCTCGTTGTGTGGGGCGCAATCCCCAAAGAGCCCCACTAACCGCTGACAGTGAGCCGGATCTCAGGTACGTTCGAAGAAGTAAAAATTACACGAATGTGTACTGCTCTGCGAACTTCACTGTGAAAGGACTACCGAGCGATGACCAACCCCAACCAGTTCGGCGAGAACGGCAACAACAACAACGATTCCTCTAACCAGGGTTTTGGTGGCGGCTTCGGCAGCGGCTTTGGCGCTGATTACACCCCGAACAACTCGACCCCGAATAACGCGGGCGAGGACTCCTCCACACCAGAGAACGGCACGAACAGCGGTGCTTCCCAGCAAGGCTTCGGCGAGGGATTTGGTGGAGGTTACGGCAGCGATAACGCTTCCACCGGTTGGGGTAACCCGGGCGCGCCGTCCAACTCGGGCTTTGATTGGGGTGGCCAGGCGGGCTACGGCGATTACTCCGAGCCGCACACTGAACCGGCGCAATCTGCTGAATCAACTGCCTCCACTGAGTCTTCGTCTTCGTACTCTGCGTCCACCCAGGATTCTGCTTCGTCTGAGGCTGGCTCTGCTGTACCGGCCTCTGAATCCTATGGCTCCTCATCCCATGGCTCCTCCCAGGACTCCGCCTCAGGCTTTGGCGCTGACAACACCAGCTTTAGCAGCTCCGCTGATCAGGGCAATGGTTTTGGCCAGCAGCAGTCGGAAAGCTTCGGTGCGCAGGCTTCCCAGAATTCTCAGTCCGCAGAGTACTCCCAGCCTGAGCAGAATTATCAGAACTCTGGCTTCGGCGGCTACTCCCAGCAGAACCAGGGATTTGGTGCTCAGAACGCGGGCTTCGGCCAACAGGACCAAGGCTTCGGTCAGCAGGAGCAGGGCTTCGGTCAGCAGGAGCAGGGATTTGCCCCACAAAACCAGGGCTTCGGCGATCAGAACTCGCCCTTCGGTGCTCCTGCGATGCAGCAGTACCCGCAGCAGAACAACCAAGGCCAGGGCACTGCCTCCAAGGGCTCTGGATTCTTCAAGGCGCTATTTGACTTCTCTTTCAGCGAATTCGTCACGTTGAAGTTTTCGTCCTTCATTTACATGCTACTGGTCGGTGTGTCTGGTGTCGCCTGGGTCGGCGCGATTTTGCTCTCCCTGGTTTCCTTTGCCGATAGTTTCTTTATAGGACTCATGTCCCTCCTAGGCGCAGTGCTCATCGGAGGAATTGCCTTCCTGTTCTACATCATCCAGTTCCGACTGATTCTGGAGTTCTTCGTGGCTAATATCCGCACTGCACAGAACACCGGCACGCTGGTCGAGCAGGCCGATGCCAACAGGGACGCGATGAATAACGACTAAGGTTCCTCAGCCCGTCAGCACGTAAGAATCCCGCAACCTCCTTGACGAGGTTGCGGGATTGTTCTGATCTATGCAGCAGGTTAGTCCAGGAGCGTGGCTACGGATTCAGGGTCGGCGTCGGACAGCATTTGGCGGATGCGGTCATACTCTTCGTTCTCGCCGATGGCCTTCGCAGCGTGGCCCAAAGCGGCGATGGCGCGCAGCACGCCCTGATTGGGTTCATGGGAGTAGGGGACCGGGCCCCAGCCTTTCCAGCCGTTGCCGCGCAGGCGGTCGAGGCTGCGGTGGTAGCCGGTGCGGGCATATGCGTAGGCGGTGATGAAGGCGGTGGGTTCAGCGCCGTCGTGCTGAACCAGTTCCTGCTCAGCGAGCAGTGCCCACAGCAGCGGCGAATCGGGGTGAGCGACGATTCCTGCGGTGAGATCAGAGGTACTCTCAGCGCCCGGATCGGCGGGCAGCTTGATGGGCTTGGGTGCGAGCATGTCTTTCATTTCCATGCCGCCCCACTTTAGCCATGTGGCGCCACGGTCACCAGAGGGGCGAAGCTGGAAGGGTTCGCCCAAAACTAGAGGGTTCGCCCGAAACTAGGGCTTGGTCCAGAAATCGGCGACGTTGAGCCCAAAGGAGTACAGCGCTCGGCGCAGCACCGGGAGCGAAAGCCCGATGACGCTGGAAGGATCGCCCTCAATGCGGTCGATGAACCAGCCGCCGAGGGCCTCCAACGTAAAAGCCCCGGCGCATTCGAGCGGCTCGCCAGACTGGGCATAGGCTTCGATATCGGCGTCGGAGGCTTGAGCAAAATGTACCGTCGTGCGCGAGGCCTCGACGAAGCGTTTGTCGCCGTAGAGCACGCAGTGGCCGGTGATGAGCTCAGCGGTGCGGCCGGCCTGCGCATGCCAGCGCTCAACGGTGGCCTCAGGGGTATGAGGTTTGCCCTGGAGGGAGCCGTCGAGAAGCAGCATGGAATCCCCACCCACCACGACGTCCTCGGGATAGCCGGGGGCGATGGCCTCGGCCTTAGCCGTGGCAAGGGCACACACGATGTCCTCGGGGCCTTCTCCAGCGAGGCGCTCTTCAATGGTGCGTTCATCCACGTGGGCCGGGGCAATGATGGGTTCGACGCCAGCGCCGCGAAGGATGGACGCCCGGGAAGGCGATTGGGATGCTAGGACGATGCGCATGGCGGCTAGTAGTAGCGGACGTTGCGGAAGGCCGTCGGGTTGAACACATTTCCCGGCTGGCCCCACAGGTTACGCTCAGAGTGGATATCCGCAGCCTTGGCGCGTGCCTCGGAGTCGAGCTGGCTGAGCACCGTGGACAGTGCCGCGACCTCGGCGTCAGTAGGGTTGCCGCGCAGGACGGTAAAAAGGGAATCGGACATGGATACCTTTACAAAACGATGTTGCCGTGCTTCTTCGGCAGGGTTGGGACAATTTTGCGGTCCAGCAGGCGAAGTCCTTCGATGAGGGAACCACGCGTGGCTGCTGGAGTAATAACGGAGTCGACGAGGCCGCGCTCAGCTGCCTGGTAGGGGGTCAGGTAGTCGGCTGCATCTTCCTCGCTGAGCTCCAGCTCAGCGGCCAGCGCAGGGCCGTCGGCCACGGCAATCTCTGCTGTTGGCCACGCATACGAAAGGTCTGCGCCAAGGTCCTTGGAACCGAAAGCGATGTAACCCGTGCCGTGAGCGCGGCGCACGATGACGCTGATCTTGCCCACGTCGGCAGCTGAGTACGCATGGACGAGCTTGGCCAGGGCGGCCTTCTCCACCTCGAGGGCCGGGGAATCGACGAACTCGATGATGGGGGTGTTGAAAGCATCGCACAGGCGGATAAAACGCGCGGCCTTGGCGGCGGCAGCAGCATCGACCGTGTCACGGTTAGCAATGATGCCCACCGTACGTCCCTCAATGCGGCCGAAACCAGTGAAGATGCCACGCACCTGGGAGGTGAGTTCATAGACATCCTCACAGGTGGCAGTGACAACATCAGCTAGGTCAATGGTGCCATCGTCGGCCACAAGGGTATCGAGTGCGCGGTCGGCCTCGTTAATGTTGGCCTCGACCGAACCGGAGACGATGGTGGCCTCAGTACGGGGAGCAGCTGCGCGGTTATTCGAAGGCAGGTAGGAGAGCACGCGCTTGACGACGTTCACCTCGTGCTCACCTTCAGCCTGGAGATCGCCGTCGGGAGCAATGACGATATCGGAGAGCGCTGCGATGAGTGAGGCATCCTTCGTGTCCGCGTAGACCGCAGTGACCTGCGGGATGAGGCCGGATGCCGTGGTGGCACGAGCAAGAATTCGCGCCTGCATGGCTGAGGACACAATGCCTTCCTGAGCGCGCGGCTTATCGCTAGCGACGAGCGCGACGATAGGCACGCCGGTTTTAATTGCCAGGTCATAGAGCTTGGTGACCTTTTCGCCGTAAACCTCGCCCATGGTGCCGTCGAAAAGCGAGGCGTCCTGGGCGTAGGCGCAGACCTTGCGCCCATCGACGGTGCCGAAACCAGTGACGACACCATCGGTGTAAGGGCGGATGTGCTCACGGCCGAAGTCGGTGGAGCGGTGGCGTGCCAGCGCGTCAGTCTCCACGAAGGAGCCGGCATCAAAGAGTGCCTCGATGGCGCTGCGGGCAGCGGGAACCTCTCCCTGCGGCGCGCGGGACTCGGTAAGCTTCGCGTCCAAGTCCTCGATCTTGCCAGCGGTCGTCTTCAAGTCAGTCATGGGACACTAGTGTAATACAGCGCAGCCGTGCGCTTTAAGGCGTGCCGTTTACAGTGGAATGTTGCCATGCTTGCGAGACGGGCGTGGCACAGTCTTATCCGCGAAGAAGCGCAGATTCTTGGCGATGGTGCTGCGGGTTTCGGAGGGGAGAATGACGGCGTCGAGAAGCCCACGCTCTGCAGCCTTATAGGGGTTGAGCATGTGATCCTCGTACTCGCGCTCGAAGGACTTGGTGAGCTCAGCCACGTCGAGGCCTTTCTCGTGGGCGGCCTTGATCTCCTTGCGGTAGATAAAGCCGACGGCACCTGCCGCGCCCATGACCGCGATCTGGGCGGTGGGCCAGGCCAGGTTGACGTCTGCTCCCAATCCCTTGGAACCCATCACGCAGTAGGCGCCGCCATAAGCTTTGCGCAGGGTGACGGTGATTTTAGGGACAGTGGCCTCGGCATAGGCGTAGAGCAGCTTAGCGCCGCGACGCAGGATGCCATCGTGTTCCTGATCAGCACCGGGAAGGAAACCAGGGACGTCAACCAACATGACGATGGGGATATTAAAAGCATCACAAGTGCGCACGAAACGGGCAGCCTTCTCTGAAGAATCGATATCCAGACAACCGGCGAAGACCTGCGGCTGATTGGCCACGAAACCTACAGTGTGGCCCTCGATGCGGCCAAAAGCAGTGACCACGTTATCGGCACGCTCGGCTTGAATTTCCAAGTAGTCGCCGTCATCCGTGAGCGCCTCGATGACCTCCTTGACGTCATAGGGCTGGTTCGGGGAATCTGGGATGATGTCATCCAGCCTGAGGTCATCGACGGTTTCTTCGCCGAGCTCATCATAGGGCTCCGCTGGGGTTAGCTGCCGGTTGTTGGAGGGCAGATAGGTCAGCAGATCATGGACCCAGTCCAAGGCTTCTTCATCGGTGGCCGCGGTGTAGTGCGAGGTGCCGGATTTGTGCATGTGGACGCCGGCGCCGCCGAGTTCTTCCTGGCTGACTTCTTCGCCGGTGACGGTCTTAATGACGTCCGGGCCAGTGACGAACATCTTAGACTTTTTGTCCACCATCACTACGAAGTCAGTAAGAGCAGGGGAGTAGGCATTGCCACCGGCACAGGCGCCCATGATGACGGAGATTTGGGGGACGACGCCGGAGGCCTTGACGTTCTGGTAAAAGGTCTTGGCAATCCAGTCCAGGGACACGGCGCCATCTTGAATGCGAGCACCAGCCCCCTCGTACAGGCCGATGAGGGGGCGGCCGGTGGTGATGGAGAGCTCCATGATTTTGATCATTTTCTCGCCGTAGACTTCGCCGAGAGCACCGCCGAAGACGGTTCCATCCTGGGAGAAGATGCAGACTTCGCGGCCGTCGATAGTTCCCCAGCCGGTGACGATGCCATCGGTCAGCGGGCGCTTCTTTCCCATGCCGAAGTCCATAGTGCGGTGAACGGCGAGCATGTCGGTCTCCACGAAAGAACCTTCATCGAGGAGGTAGTCCAAGCGCTCCCGGGCAGTGAGGCGGCCTTGTGCGTGGACCTTCTCGTGAGCTTTTTCGCCCATGGGTTGGGCCGCTGCTTCACGACGCCTCTTGAATTCAGCGATCTTGCCTGCGGTGGTGTCGGCGCTGAGGGAATCCAGCTCTGACAAATGTGAGGAAATAGTCATGTTCGGCAGTGTAGAAAAGTTTTGGGTAGGAACGTATAGTGGCGCGCGGGTGATTTGCCTCACAATTCTCGTTTATGCAGGTTATGGCGGTGCGAAAGATGAGGTTTTCCTCGCGAATGGCGTGTTGCGTTCATTGTGTCAGTGTAATGAGTGTGGTTTGGGGGAGGGTGACGGGTGTTGGTGGAAAGGGGAAAGCCTCGACCTAGGAGGTAGGCCGAGGCTTCTGGTTGTGTATTTCTCGTGGGGCTACGCAAGCCAGCCGAAGCTATGAAGGAAGAGTTCTGCCTCGGCGAGGTCACCCTCGCGGGGGAAGTCTCCCGCGAGCGCTGCGTAGGTTTCTTCGATATCGGTGCGGGTTGCAGGGATTAGGTCGTGCTTGAGTAGATCCTCGGCAATCATTGCCGGGAGGGGGGTGGCGGCAATGGTGTCAAGGCCGGTGCCGGTGGCACCCTTGAATGTGTTGGTGATGGCTGAAATAAATCCAGTTAAGGCATTCATGTGTACTCACCTCTCTCTTATTTGCGTTGTAATGATGCGCCTCTCCACATCATGGGGATGCACCCACTATATCGCTGAAGGGGCTAGAATGCTACATTTGGTTCACGTGTAGTTAACTTTTAGTTCATCTTACTTGGGTGTGACATGCATAACGAAAGGGCGACCGCGCCTCCTGCAGAGTGGGGAGGAGCGGCCGCCCTTGGCGGTGAGCGTCGGTAGGGGGGGTTAGTGTCCACCCTTGAGGCCCGGGAAGAGTTCAAGGCCAAAGTAGTGGTGGATGGAGTCCTTGGCAATCCATGTAATGGCCACGAGGATGAAGAGGGCAAGGACCGCGTAGACGGTCCAGCCTAGAAGCTTCATCTGAGGAGATGCTTCGGTGTCATCGATGACGACACCTTCGGTGTTACGAATCGGATCGCCGGTCATGCAGCGCATGCCCAACGCAAACAGGAGCGGGATACCTGCGCCAAATGCCAGAGCCAGAGCGGCAACGCGAATGATGGCGGTGAGAATTTCTAGTGCGGTCATGATCGGGATCCTTAGCTGTCCTTGAGGGTGGAACTGTCATCGACGACATCGTTGACGGCGTTGGCGTCGCCAGGAGAGTTTCCAACCGCGGCGCCAGCGGCGACCTTTTCGCGCGGGGACATCGAGGAATCGACGGACTCGGCCTCGGCATCCCAATCATCGTTGACGTTCTTGGCGTCGACCGGGTTGCGGCGTGCGCGCATGAGGATAAGGGCGACCATGCCGAGGAGGAGGACGAGGTCAACAATGGCACCGACCATTGTGGTGGAAACGGTGGAGACGCCTTCAGCAATCCACCAGGTGGCGAATCCAACGAACGCTGCACACGGCAGAGTGATGAGCCATGCGGCAGCCATGCGCATGGCCACACCCCAGCGAACCTGTGCGCCCTTGCGTCCCAAGCCGGTACCCAGAATAGAGCCTGTGGACACGTGGGTTGTCGACAGTGCCATGCCGCCGGTGGCGGAGGTCAAAATGATGGCAGCAGACGTTGCCTCGGCGGCCATGCCCTGCGGGGATTCGATCTCAACGAGGCCCTTGCCCAGGGTGCGGATGACGCGCCAACCGCCAGACATCGTGCCGGCTGCAATGGCTACGGCACAGGCGATGATAACCCACGTCGGAATGCGTGCATCAGAGTTGGCCTCACCGGCAGCGACGAGGGCGAGGAAGATAACGCCCATGGTTTTCTGGGCATCGCCGGTACCGTGCGCCAGGGAAACCAAGCAGGCGGTGACGATCTGGCCGTGGCGGAAGTGTTCGTTCTTAACTTTTTCGGGGATGGTATTCGTTACCCAGTAGACCAGTGCGGTGCCGCAGGCCGAAACCATGGCGGCAATGAAGGGGGAGGCAACAGCTGGGATAATGATCTTGCCGACAATGGAAGACCATGCCACACCGCCCGTGCCGAGGGCTGCGAAGGCGGCGCCGATGAGTCCGCCGAACAGAGCGTGGGAGGACGAAGAAGGCATTCCCAGCAGCCAGGTGAAGAGGTTCCAGGAAATGCCGCCAATGAGGCCGGTGAAGACAACCATGAGGAGGGCGTCGCCATCGGCAGGGACAGACATATCGTAGGAATCGAGATTCACAATTCCCTTGGCCACCGTCGCAGCAACGTTCACGGACAGGAACGCGCCGACGAGGTTAAGGACTGCGGAAATGGCTACTGCTGTAAATGGCTTAAGGGCACCGGTGGCGATGGATGTGGCCATGGCGTTGGCGGTGTCATGAAAACCATTGGTGAAGTCAAAGGCCAAGGCGGTAATCACCACGATGGCGAGAATGATGAGTGTCGCTGACACGTGCGGGAGCCCTTTCAGGACTAGGGGACCAATCTACAAAAAGGCCAGCGTGTGGTGCACTCGTTGCAGAAGGTGGTGCCTCGAAATGCATGCTAACCGGGGAAAACACTAGTCCTAACGAGGTGGTGGGCCAACTATGATGGTTATAGGCCCCTACCTGCGAAAACACAAATTATGTTTGATTAATTGGTCATAAAGCTATATAAAATTTTGAAAGTTTACGCATCCGTACATGTAGAGTTTACTGTTCATTTACCGAACGTGGGTGAGCGGGTTAGACCTCCACAGGAAGCCACGCATAACCAAAAGGTCCCAGATCCACGGGTCCCAGATCCACAGTGTGCTCGGTGAAGTTATGCAGACACAGTAACTCGCCGCGCTGGAAACCCAACACACCAGCATGGCCCGTTTCCACCGCCTCGAAAGGCGCGGTGCCGAGTTCTGGATGTGCCTTGCGCTGCTGAATGAGACCGCGCAGGCGGTGGAGGAGAGAGGCGTCGTCGGCAAGCTGCTCTTCCGCCGAAATCCCCACGCCACCGACGATGGGACGGCGAGTGTGCGCGGCTGTACTGAAACCAGCGCCCTCGCCCGGCTCCCACTGCATGGGTGTGCGTACTGCATCTCGGTCGGGCAGTTCGGGGGCATCGTTCATGCCGATCTCATCGCCGTAGTAGAGGAACGGTGCGCCCGGCAGCGTCATGAGCAGTGAGTAGAACAGCTCAATCTTGTGGTAATCGTTGCCTAGCAAAGGAGCTAGGCGCCGAGCGATGCCCACGTGGGCGCGCATCTGATCATCCGGCAGGTAGTGCTCATACATGATGGCGCGCTGATCTTCACTGACCATCTCCAGTGTCAGCTCGTCATGGTTGCGCAGGAAGGTGCCCCATTGACAGCCCTGTGGCAGCTCGGGGAGTTCATCCATGATGTCGTACACCGGGGTGGCGTCGCCAAGCGCTAGCGCCTGGTACAACCGCGGCATCACCGGGAAGTTGAACACCATGTGGAAGCGATTGCCCGACCCATAAAACTCCATGGTTTCTTCCGGCGGCTGGTTGGCTTCCGCGATCATGATGGCCTCGGGATAGTTCTCATCGAGGAAGGCGCGGACCTTTTCGACAAACTCGACTGTTTCAGGGAGGGACTCGCCGCCCAACCCATCGCGTTCATAGAGGTAGGCGATGGCATCGAGGCGGAAGCCATCCACCCCCTTGTCCAACCAGAAGGAGAGGATTTTGAAGATTTCCTCGTGCACCTTCGGGTTGTCATAGTTGAGATCCGGCTGGTGCGAGTAGAAGCGGTGGAAATAATACTGCTTGCGCTCCGGATCCCACGCCCAGTTGGAGGTCTCCGTATCAGTGAAAATGATGCGAATTTCCGGGTACCGCAGCGGATCATCGCCCCACACGTAATAGTCGCCGTAGGGGCCATCCGGATCTGTGCGGGAGGCCTGGAACCACGGGTGATCGCTCGATGTGTGGTTGAAGGCCAAGTCCGTCATGAGACGCATGCCACGCGCGTGGAGCTGGTCGACGAGCTCGTCGAAGTCATCCATCGTTCCATAATCCGGGTGGATGGAGTAGTAATCAGCAATGTCATAGCCGTCGTCCCGCAGCGGCGAGGCGTAGAACGGCGAGAGCCACAGGCAATCGACGCCCAACCACTTGAGGTAATCAAGCTTCTCAATGACGCCGCGCAGGGTGCCGACGCCTTCGCCGCGGGTATCTTTGTAGGAGCCCACAAGGGCTTGGTAGAAGATGGCGTTATGGTGCCAGCTCATCGGAGATCCTTTTGTTTAGCCCGCCATAGGAGGTACTCCGCCAGCACGAGTGCGCCGGCAAGGAACCCCGGCCAGAGGGCGGGGGAGGGCTGGAAAAGATTGAGAACTGCCTGCACAAGCGCGAGGAAGGCGAAGAAACCGATGAATCCTAGCGCGGTGTCCCAGAGCAGTGCACGGCGCATTAGGCCTTGACACCTCCGGCGGTCAGGCCAGCGACGATGCGGTGCTGGAAAATGAGCACCATGATGATGAGCGGAATCGTCACCAACGCGCCGGCCGCCATCGTGGCGGCATAGGGGTACTCGAAGGCCGAGGGGCCAGAGAAACGTGCGATGGCCACGGTGACGGGCTCTGTGCCGGTCGTTGACAGCTGCTTGGCCAACATGAACTCGTTCCACGTCGTGATGAATGCGATGATGGCGGTGGTGAACAGCGCCGGCGCGGCGAGGGGTAAGAGCACGAGGCGGAAGGCCTGGCTTCGTGAAGCCCCATCCACCCGCGCGGCTTCCTCCAATTCCCATGGCAGCTGGCGGAAGAAACTAAGGAGCGTATAGACCGTCAGCGGCAGCGCGAACGAGATATTCGGGATGATCATCGCGCGGTAGGTGCCAATCCAGTTGAGGTCACCGAACAACTGGAAGAGCGGGGTAACCAGAGCAATGGCGGGGAACATGGAAGCGGCCAGGATAATGCCTGTGACCACACCTTTTCCAGGAAAGTCATACCGCGCCAAGGCATAAGCGGTAAACACGCCAATGAGTACGGCCACCGCGGTGGTAGCTAGGGAGATGAGCAGGGAGTTGCCCAGCGCGTTGAGGAAGTCATTGCCTTTATCCGTTGCTAGCGCGTCACGGAAGTTATCTAGGGTGACATGTGTGGGCCACGGCGTGGTGTCGAAGGTGTGGGCCTTATCGCGCAGGGCGGTGACGACCATCCAGTAAAACGGTGCGAGGCCCCAAAACATGATGAAGAGGATGCCAAGGTAGTGGCCAAACTTTTTCATGGGGTTACTCCTTATCCTTCTTCTCGCGGGTAGCTCCTGAGATATCAGCGCCCAGGAAGCGCACGAGAATGAATGCCACGGCGAAAATCAAGAGGAAGATGAGCGTGGACAGTGCAGAAGCCGAGTTGAAGTGGCCCTGGCGCATATCCTCCACAACGAGCTGAGAAATCGTGGCGGTGGGGGAATTGGAGGACGCCGAAATCATGATGACAGGTAGGTCGTACATACGCAGGGCGTCGAGGGTACGGAAGAGAACCGCCACCATCAGTGCCGGCTTCACCAGTGGAAGGGTGATGGTAAAGAAGGTCTGGATACGGGAAGCGCCGTCGACACGGGCGGCATCATAGACATCCCGCGGAATCATTTGCAGGCCCGCCAGGATGAGGAGGGCCATAAACGGCGCAGTCTTCCACACATCCGCGATGATGACTGCGAGGCGTGCGTAGAAAGGGTCCGTTGTCCACGCAATGCGCTCACCAATGAGCGAGTTGACGATGCCATCCGGGGCAAACATGAACTGCCACAGCTTTGCCGTCACAGCGGTTGGAATGGCCCATGGGATGAGCACGGCCGCGCGAACGAGGCCGCGACCGCGGTACTCGCCGTTCATGACGAGCGCCATGAACATGCCGAGGACGGTCTCCAAGGCCACGGTGACCACGGTGAAGAAAAGCGTAATTTTCAGTGCCGGCCAGAAGTCTGTGGCAATAACACCATCCGGGCACGTCGTAGCCTGGCCGGTGGCGGACATGCATTTGTTTGAGATCCAATAAAGGTAGTTCTCGAGGCCCGCGAAGGAGCCTTCCTCAAACACGCCCGTGGTGGGGTTGAGACGCTTATTGCCCTGGAAGGACAACATGACAGCGCGCACGATGGGGTAGCCGATCACCACAGCCAACGCAATGAGCGCTGGTGCAATGAGCCCGGCTGCTTGCAGATACTGCTTGCGTGATTGCGCAGTACGCGGTGTACCAGCCATGCGATGCCTGCCTTTCTACGTTGTGAAGCTAATCGGGAACATAAGGGGACAGTTGTGAAAATCATAGCGGGTGACTCGGACATGATGTTCAAGGCCGCTGTGCACCCAGATCGCAGAAAGGGGCGCGGGCAAGTCTCAGCGGACTCACTCGCGCCCCACACTCGCGGGGAGGATTAACCCTGCGACGCTGCCTCGATGGCGGCCTTCATGTCCTTCGTAGCGTCATCGACGGATTTGCCGGCGGTCAGTGCGGCGTAGGCGTTATCCTGCACGGCCTTGGAAATAGCGGTGTAGAACGGGGAGACTGGGCGCGGCGCTGCATTCTCCAGGGACTCCTTCAGGGCTGGGAGGTACGGGAATTCCTCGACCAAGGAGTCGTCATCGTAGATGGACGCCAGCACCGGCGGGAAGGAAGCCTCGGCGAAGGACTTCTGGTTCTCCTCGTTGATGATGAACTTCATGAAGTCCAGGGCCGTGGCCTTGTGCTCGGAGTTGATGTTGATGCCGTTGTTGTAGCCACCCAGGGTGGAGACACCAACACCATCTTTGCCCACCAGCGGCTGGACCTCGAACTTGATGCCCTTTTCCTCAGCATTGGTGTACATGTACGGCCAGTTGATGGCGAAGGCCGTCTTGCCCTCGGTGAAGGCCAGGTTGGTCTCCTCTTCCGTTGCGGCGGTGGAGTCCTTGGAGATGGTGCCGTCCTCGTAGGCGTCAACAAGCGCCTGCAGGCCCTCCTTGGCCTCATCCGAATCGACGGTGACATTGCCCTGCTCATCCAGAATGGAGCCGCCCCAGCCCTCGATGAAGCCAGCGGTATTCACAGTCAGGCCCTCATACTGCTTAAGCTGCGTGGTCAGGCAGGAGGTGTTCTCCTTGAAGGCCTCACACGCGGAGGTGATGTCGGCGAACTTCTCCGGAGCCTTGTCAGCCAAGTCGGTGTTGCGGAAAAGCAGCTGGCCGTTGGTGTTCTGCGGCAGAGCGTAGAGGGTGCCGTTGTAGGTGGCGGAATCCACGGTGGGCTGCAGAAGGTCAGAGGTGTCAACCTCAAGGTCACCGGTCAGCGGGGCGAGCCACTGGTTGGCGGCAAAATCAGCGGTCCACACGACGTCGAGCGCCATGACATCGTAGTCAGAGTTTCCTGCCTGCAGGGACTGCACGAGGGTTTCGCGCTGCGCGTCTGCCTCGCCAGCGAGCTCCTTGAGTTCAACCTTCTCATCCGGGTGCTCGGCGTTCCATGCCTCAATGATGGGCGTGATCTTGTCAGTATCGTTCTTGCCCATGGCAAAGGTGATCGGGCCGCGGCCGTCACCGCCGTCCGTGGAGGCGGCCTCGGAGCCAGTGCTTGACGACGATCCCTCATCGCTCGACGAGCAGCCCGTCAAGGTCAGTGCAAGTGCTGCTGTGGTGACGACGACACCGCGACGGACAGTGCGCAGGGAGCTGTGGAGAAACGGCTTCTTCATAGAGTATTCACCTTTCGGAAAACTTCTGGTGACTTCAAAATAGGGGATCAGATCCACTCCGCAAGCGGTTTTGACATTTATTTGACTTTCCGCGGGGGTGAAAGCTACCCCCTGTTAGTTGTTAATGCGATCCCCAGTCTCGGGGTCAAAGCGGTGTGCCTCGCGCGGGTTGAAGCTGAGCACGACTTCTTCGCCGCGTGTCGGAACCTCCCCGCGGGCACGAGCGACGAAGCGCTGTTCGCCCACGGTGACATACACGAAGGACTCCGCTCCAAGCTCTTCGACGAAATCCACGACACCAGGGAAGCCCAGTGGGCCCTTGTTGATGAACATCTTCTCCGGGCGCACGCCGATCCGGCCGCCGTTGTAGTCAAAGATGTTCATGGCTGGCGAGCCGATAAAACCGGCGACGAACTCGTTAGCGGGAGCATCGTACAGTTCACGCGGCGGGGCTACCTGCTGGAGCACGCCGTCCTTGAGCACAGCGACGCGATCCCCCATGGTCATGGCCTCGACCTGATCGTGCGTTACGTAGACAGTCGTGGTGCCGAGACGCTGCTGGAGGCTGGCCAGTTCCGCACGGGTTTGGACGCGCAGCTTGGCATCCAGGTTGGAGAGCGGCTCGTCCATGAGGAAGACTTTGGGGTTGCGCACGATGGCTCGGCCCATGGCCACTCGCTGACGCTGGCCGCCAGAGAGATCCTTAGGCTTGCGCTTGAGGTATTCGGTCAGACCGAGGGTCTTTGCGGCTTCCTCCACTTTGGCTTTGATCTCTGCCTTAGGGCGCTTGGCCAGCTTGAGGGCGAAGCCCATGTTTTCCGCCACGGTGAGGTGCGGGTAGAGCGCGTAGTTTTGGAAGACCATCGCGATGTCACGCTCGCCCGGCTCGAGACCGGTGACATCCTTGTCATCGATGAGGATGCGGCCGCTGGAGACCGGTTCCAAACCGGCCAACGCGCGCAGCGTGGTGGATTTACCGCAGCCCGACGGGCCGACGAGGACCAGGAACTCGCCATCGGCGATCTCCAGGTTGAGATCCTTCACCGTGGGGTTCTCGGCACGCGGATAGGTGATGCCGACGTTCTCAAAAGTGACCTTTGCCATGCAGTAACCCTAACACTCGGCACAGACACCACGACGCAGGTTCGAGCTGTGAGGCAGCGAGTAGGATCAGGCAGCATGACAGCTTTAGATATGGACCGTATCCGCGAAGCCTTGGCGGAAGACTTCGCCGTCATCGAGTACACCGAGTCCACTGGCTCTACCAATACCGACCTCATGCAGGCAGACAAGGTGGCTGATGGCACGGTGCTGCTAGCTAATGAGCAGCTTGCCGGCAAAGGCCGCTTGGGCCGTCACTGGGTCAGCCCAGCCGGATCGCAGCTCATTTTCTCTGTACTTATTCTTCCGGATTCGCTCGACCACTTGGGCACCCTGCCGCTGGCAGCGGGCCTCGCTGTGACCGACTCCGTCGACGGTGCCGTCCTCAAATGGCCGAATGACGTGCACATCGACGGCAAGAAGCTGTGCGGCATCCTCGCTGAAGCCGGCCCAGTTGGCGAGGCCTTCAAGTCTGCCCCGAAGACTGAGGTCTCCAAGGCTGAAGTCTCCAGGGCCGAAGTGAACAAGGCGGAGCTCAACAAGGCTGAAATCAACAAGGCAGAGCTCAACAAGGCCGAGGTGGCACCCAAGACCCAAGCGGCTACCCCGCCGTCCGCGCGCGTTGTCGTGGGCATGGGCATTAACGTCACCCTGAGTCGCGAGGAGCTGCCCATCGAGGCTGCGACCTCCCTAGCGCTCGAGGGACGCGACACCGACCGCACGGAGCTCGCCATCACCGTGCTGAAGAACCTACATCGCCGCATCAGCCAGTGGGAGAAGCAGGACCCGCAGCTCATGGCGGACTATCGCACGGTGTGCTCGTCCATCGGCCAGGAGGTCCGGCTCGAGGCTCCAGCCGGTAACGTCACCGGCACCGTTGAAGGCGTGGCCGATGATGGCCGCATCAACGTGGGCGGCGACTACTACTCCGCCGGCGATGTCATCCACCTGCGGCCCGCTGCGCAGTAGCTTTGGTCGGGCGGGGCGTCGTCAAGCACGCGTCCTCTCCATGAGGCATTCGCTCAAAGGCATCTCTCAAAGGGCGTTTTCATCCCTGAAAACGCCCTTTGGAGACCCCACAAGGCGTTTTTAGAGGTAAAATGCCCTTTGACTGATGCCGTTTAGAAGATACCCTGTAGAAGATGCCCTGCGGAAGATGCCCCGCGGGAGACGCTAAGCAGGTGCCCTCTGCACCACCATGAACTGAGTGCCGCACAGTCGGCTTGCGTGAGCAGGTGGGTATCATGAGCCCCATGAACCTCATGGAGATGGGACGCGGCGAGGTGGTCCGCGCGGATATGACAGCGCCGTTCCGCACGCTGCTTTTCCCGTTTCTCGAGCTCATCGTGGTCACCGGCGTTGCATGGATTGCCATCGGCTGGTGCGACTATAACGGCATTGACTTGGCGCTTCGCAATGGTTTAGTAGCTATCTGGGCCCTGCTTGCTGCCTGGCGCTTTGTCCTCCCCTTGGTGAAAGCCCGCCGTAAGCGCTTCATCGTGACCAACCTGCGCGTCATCGCCCGCGACGGCAAGCGCGTAGATTCCATCCCTCTCACGGATATCCGTGGTGCCCGCCGTCGCCGCGGTGGGATTTCGCTGGCACTCCACGGATACGAGAAACCGATGTATTTCCCGTCCATCCCCAAAGCCAAGCGCGTCGAGGACATCCTCAATGAACAACCGGTGTGGGGTTAGTCCTTAATCTCCGTCGTGTGCAGCTGCTGGTCCAGGTCATCAGGGGCCAGGTTGGCGGAGCGGAACTCGTGAGTCAGTGGCAAGCGCAGATCGAGGTCCGTGCCGGGGCATAGCTCAATGGTGGCCTCATCCACCGTGTAGTCCAGCACGTGTCCACCGGAGGTGCGTGCAGCGTCGATAAAATGCACGTGACATCCGGGTACTGAAATTCCTTTTTCAAAGACCGGGGTGCGGAAACCACCGATGGTGCCTTCAACGTCGCTAAAGCGCAGCTCCTTATCGCCGCCCACTGCCTGCGCCATCGGCGGATAGGGCTTGGACTGCTTGACCACCGTGCGGGTAACCACGTTGCTGAAGCGGCCGGTGATACGCACCGCGTACATGTAGTTAGCTGAGGGCTCGAGCTCATCGATGAAGGCGGAAAGCTCTTCGCGCTTCAGTCCCTTGGGGGCGTCCACCTTAATGCGGGGGACGAAGTTCGTCGCAACGGCGAAGGGGGTTCCTTGGTCCAGGTCAGCGACCGTCGCGGTGCCGTCCCCGCGCAGTTGGTAGCAGACACCGTCGAGGATAATCATCTCACCATCCAGCGCATCGAAGGTACCGATGCCGAAATTACCCTTACCCAAGAGCTCGCCGATGGTCATCTCGCCATCGTAAATGCCGTCCAACAGGGCGGTCATGAGGGAGTTCTGGAAGATGGTATGCCGGACAATCATGGCCCCAAGGCTAGTATTGAAGGGGTGAGTGAACAACATAAGCCAACCGTTACTGTTTTTGGAGACGGCCAGCTTGCGCGCATGATGCAGCCGGCTGCCGCTGAGCTCGACATCCACTTGCGCCTCTTGGCGTCCGCGCCGGATAAGTCCGCCGCGCAGGTCATCCCGGACGTCGTCCTCGGTGATTACCACGACTATGAGGTGTTGACGAAGGCGGCCGAAGGCGCCGATGCTGTGACCTTTGAACACGAGCACGTGCCGACGGAGCATGTGCGCGCGCTTATCGACGCCTCCTACAACGTCCACCCTCAACCTTCCGCACTCCTCTACGCGCAAGACAAGCTGCTCATGCGCCAGAAGCTCTCCGAATTGGGCGCCCCAGTGCCGCGCTTTGCCGCCATCGAGTCGGTGGAGGATGCGCACGCTTTCGCCGAGCTGGTTGAAGGCCGCGTGTGCCTCAAGGCCCGCCGCGGTGGCTATGACGGCCACGGCGTGTGGTTCCCCTCTGCCGAGGAGCTGGAACCGCTGGTAGAAGAGCTTCTTGCTGCGGATACCCCGCTCATGGCGGAAGAGAAAGTTGATCTGACCCGCGAGCTGTCCGTACTTGTGGCTCGCCGCCCCTCCGGTGAGGTGAAGGCGTGGCCGGTGACGGAGTCTGTGCAGCGCGAGGGTATTTGTGCCGAGGCTTTTGCCCCAGCCCCGAACCTCTCGCCGGAGCTGACCGAGCGAGCTCTGCAGGTCGGTATCCAGGTGGCTACCGAGCTTGGTGTCACAGGTGTTTTGGCCGTTGAGCTCTTTGCTTTTGGTGCTAAGCAGGATGCGGGCGCCATTATCGCGTCTGCCTCCGGTGCCCCCGGCATGGTGGTGGAGGAGGATATCGCCGTTAACGAGCTGGCCATGCGCCCGCACAATACTGGCCACTGGACCCAGGATGGCTGCGTAACCTCGCAGTTTGAGCAGCACCTGCGCGCGGTTTTGGACTTGCCGCTGGGCTCTACCGAGCCGCTGGCTCCGATTACCGTCATGTCCAACGTGCTGGGAGCCGACGAAGACCCAGCCATGTCGATGCCCGAGCGTGTCCGCGCAGTCATGGAGCGCTACCCGGAGGCCAAGGTCCACCTGTACGGCAAGGACCACAAGGCTGGCCGCAAGATTGGTCACGTCAACGTCGTCGGCGAGGATATTGCTGATACCCGCCGCATTGCCGCTGATGCTGCCCATTTCCTCGTCCACGCGCAGTGGGCGGAGGATTCCAACGTTTAAAGGAGAGAAGTCATGGAACCGCTCGTTGGCCTGATCATGGGCTCTGATTCCGACTGGCCCACAGTTAAGCCCGCAGCTGAGGTGCTCGCTGAATTCGGCGTGCCCTTCGAAGTGGGCGTGGTGAGCGCTCACCGCACCCCGGAAAAGATGCTGGCCTACGCCAAGTCCGCGCACGAGCGCGGGCTGAAGGCCATCATCGCCTGCGCAGGCGGTGCCGCGCACCTGCCGGGCATGGTCGCTGCGGCCACGCCGCTGCCGGTCATCGGCATCCCGCGTGCGCTCAAGGACCTTGATGGCCTCGACTCCCTGCTCTCTATCGTGCAGATGCCGGGCGGCGTGCCGGTAGCTACCGTGTCGATTGGCGGTGCCAAGAATGCCGGCCTGCTTGCCGTGCGTATCTTGTCTGCTGGTGACCCAGCATTGGTGGACAAGATGCTTGCCTACCAGGAGAACATGGCCGCCGAGGTGGAGAAGAAGGACGCGAACCTGCGTTCTCAGCTTCTCGGAGAGTAATTAGCTGGGCAGCTCGGATTCACGATGAGGGTAGGAGGCCTGCGCGCCCGAGCCCGTCACGGCGAAGGCCCCGACCCGGGTGGCATAGCGCGCTGCCTCCACCAGCGAATCACCCTCCAACAGCCGGGCGCACAGCGCGCCGGCGAAGGCATCGCCCGCGCCCGTCGTATCCACGGGTGTGACCTGCGGGGAAGCAATCTCTGTGAGGTCATCGTCTGCCACCAGCGCGCCGCGCGCGCCGAGCGTTAACACGACTGACGTGAACCCGGCATCGCGCAAACGCTGCGCCAGATCCACGGGCGAGCCCTCAGCACTGAAACCGAGCTGCTCCAAGATGAGCCCTGCCTCATGTTCATTGGCCAGCAGGGGATCGGCACGCAGAAGCGCCTCGTTGTCCACTTCCACAACCGGCGCGAGGTTTACCACAACCCTGCCCGTGGCCAGCGCGATGGCCTGGGCAAAACCATCAGCGGGAATTTCGCCCTGCAGGAGAACCAGCTCCGCTGCGGCGATGGGGGAGGAGTGGGTGGCGATGAAGGGGGCGTCGACAAGCGCATTGGCTCCCGGCACCACAATGATGGTGTTCTCACCCTGCTCGTCCACAGTAATGACGGCCAGGCCGGTCACCTCGTCTGTGCGCGCAACATGCTCGAGGTTCACGCCGCTGGCCTCAAGGTAATGCATGGCAGGTGCTGCGTAGGCATCGCTGCCCACCGCGCCCACAAAGCTCACACGAGCGCCCAATAGCGCGGCCGCCACCGCCTGATTCGCGCCTTTGCCACCTGCAGTAATCTCGCCGCCGTGGCCTAGGAGTGTTTCGCCCGGCTTGGGATGCCGCGAGGTGTGGACCACGAGGTCAGCGTTGATGGACCCGACTACGCACATGTTCATGCTGACCAGTATGCACGCTAAGCTAGCAGCCATGCAGTTTCCGGTTCTGGTGTTGGGCGCGCGTGTAGTGGGTGACGAGCCAGGCTTGCTGCTACGCAGCCGCCTCAACCGCGCGGTGGTGGCGGCCCGCGTGATGCCGGATGAGCCTGTCATCGTATCCGGCTTCGGGGAAGCAGACGTGATGCGGAACTACCTCATCGCGCGCGGAGTTGCTGCTGGGCGAATCCTTGTGGAACCGATGGCGACCAGCACGAATGAAAATCTCGAACGCGCTCATGCGCTGTGCTCAGAGTATGCGTATTTTCGCGTCGTGACGAATGACTTCCACGTTCTGCGCACGCGTATCTGGGCCTGGCACCTGGGGATTCGCGTTCGTGTGCACGGAGTTCGCACTCCCAAGGAAGCGCGAGTGTGGAACTATCTGCGTGAAGTGGTGGCGACTCCGCACTCGCTGCTGCGGATTGTCTGGCGGCGCGTGGTGGGCCTAAAGACTACGCGCCGATAATGATCAGCAGAATCGCGATGAGCCAGATGACAAACCAGTGGCGCTTTTGCGGCTGGGTGGGGTTGGTCTTTTGCTGAATGGACTTGATGAAGTACCAGGCACCGGGTAGGCCAAATCCGATGCCCCAGAGCACTTCGGTTTCACCAATTGCGTTGAGACCAATGAGAACCGAGAAAGCACTCAGGGCGGCTTTGACGAAAGAAAATTGGTGAATTGAGCCCGCTGAGGCCGGGGCTGGGTCTGCTGCTGGGGCTGTGGCTGGGGTGTGGTCCGATACAGGAGCAGGTGTGTCGGCGCGCTGCGGCTCTTCGAAAGGCTCCGCATAGGACTCGGCGAAAGGATTAACCCCGCGGCCACGAGATACCTCGGCCGACTCCTCGAAGGGGTTTGAGTCAAAGGGATTCGACATGGGATTTACCCTAGGACACGGAGGAGGCAAACCCCGAATTAGAGTTTCGCCAGTGCTTTCGTAATGCCCTCTTTGAGCGTGGGCTGCGATTGTTTCCGGGGATGCGCGATGGCGCGCAGTCCCATGTACGCAATCTGGTCGGCGGCCCGGTTGAGCGGGTCGCCCGCATGGCCTAGTACGCGGCGAATCGTGACATCGCAGACGCCCTCAACATCTTTCCAGGCCTGCTGGAAGCGCGAGCGCGAACCTGAGGATAGCCCTCGCCACACGCCCCGCGAACGCACTGCTTTTGAGCCCTTTGTCCGAATTTGCTTCACCGCGTCGAGGGCGGCAACGGAGTCAGACTCGATGATGGCCTTGGTGGCGCCGACCTTGAGCAGGTATTTCAGCGCTAGGGTGAGGGATTCGAGCTCCAGCTCATCGGTGCTCGCAGAGGTTTCGCGGGTGCGCAGGCGGTAATCGCCGTTGCCTGCCACGAAGCACATCGAGCCTTTGAACACGGTGTCGGAGGATGCGTCCGTCGCGATGCGCACCGTGGCGCCGTCCGGCCACGAGGAGGCCGTGGAAAAATTCGGCCACCAGTGTGCCTTGGGGGTCTCCACCTTTATGACTTGCTTCTTGCGGGGAGCCTCGCCTTCCTTCTTGGCTCGGCGCGCGGTAATGCCTGCCTCTTTGCGTCGCACGGAGCTCGCGCTTCTCGACGCCCTATTCTCCTCCGCAAAGCTTCCCGTCACGCTATAGCCGCGCTCCTCGAGCGCGGAACGCAGAGCGGTTTGACGGCGTCCCGTGACGATCCACGTGCGGCCCTTGATGTTCTTCGTGGCCTTCTCAAACTCGCGAACGGCTACTTCAACGATGTCGCCCTGGCGAATGTTCCCCTTGCGCACGAAACGGGTGTCTTTGGTGTTGACGGCGATGACCCAGCCGTCGATAGTCCCGCCCTCCGCGGAATCCCAGCGTTCATCCCACAGGGCGATCGCCACGTGCACCGGCGCCGAGACCATGTCTTTGGTGATCTTGCGGGTGCCGTACGTCCGCGACTGGTTGCCCGTGAGGGCAGAGAGCTCGAGTGGTTCCATATCCCTATCAGTAAACCATTAGGAGCGGTCCACGACCCAAGCCACGGGCAGTTCCTCACCCACAGAAGCCACCCGCTTCAGCAGAACCGGCCGGGTAATCGTTAGCGTATAGCCCTCTGGGCCATAGGACACTTCAAGCCCTGTCTCCTCTGAGACCGCGACCGCGCGGGCACGGAGGAAGGCGTGGTCGGAGGGATCGACGAGGACGTCGTCAAGCGCAATGTGGCACCGCTCACCGTCGTTAAGCTCGGCAATGCGGGACGCCAGGAACCGTGCCGGTACCGTTTCGGAGCGGTGTGGGGTCTGCTCAAAAGGATTATCGCCGCGCGGGGCAGTGGTGAGGTGGCGCTCCGCCTCAGCGCGGGCACGCTGCAAAATAGGGGAAAGCGGTGCGTTGGACTCCAACTTATCGGCGATGAGCAGTGCTTCCTTCCACGCCATCGCATCGAGGGCACCCGTAAGAAGCGCGGCGAGCAACTCTGAGGCCGAGCGTGCTCCCGTGCCCTCGGGTATCGCGGCAAGGATGCGATTGCGCTGCTGATCAGAAAACGTCTGGCTCCACCAGGGCAGGAGGCCATAGGCCTTGAGAAGAGAGAACATGTCCGCGAGTTTACTGTGCGGCTGTAACGCTAGGCTCTGTGCTGTCACATACCCAGTGAGCCCATCAGTAATCTGGAGTTTTAGTGTCTGTCCTTTCTTTGCCCGGCTCGCGGAAACGGGAATTTTCTCGGCTCTTCCGCGAGCATTACCCGGCGGTGCTGGCCTACCTTCGCCGCCGCGTTCCACCAAGCCATGCCGAGGAGCTGGCTGCTGACGTCTTTGAGCGTGCCTGGTCCGGCTTCGATTCGGTCCGGGGCACGCCGTTGCCGTGGCTGTACGGCATCGCTCGCAACGTCATGCGGGAGTTTTACCGCACGCGCCGCGAGACGGAGAACCTCGACGACCATGAGCTGGAGTCCTATGCCGGCTACGACGCCGTCGACTTAAGCCTCGATATCAGTGAGGCCTTCGTGCGCTTGTCCTATGCCGAGCAGGAAATACTGACCCTCCACGCCTGGGAGGGGCTCGACCACCCGGAAATCGCTGAAATCTTGGGCATTTCCCGCACCAACGTCCGCGTGCGTCTACACCGCGCTCGTACTCATCTATCCGAACTCACAGGAGAATCCGATGTCTAACTCTCTCGACCGGCTCCGTGCGGCGAACCCCGTACCGGACGCCACGTTTTCCGACGATTCCCTCAAGCACTCCGAAGCCACTCTCGCCCGCATCACCAAGGGGCGCCCGACGTGGACCTATGCTGCGGCCGGTGTCGCGGTCCTAGCGCTGGTGGGCGGTGCGATTCCGCTGCTTAATAACTCGCAACCGGTGGCCTCCGCCGCGGAGATCCTGACCCAGGCCGGTGAGGCGGCTGGCGCTCAGCCTGATGCCCTGGACAAAGGCGTCACGGCGAAGGACTACATGAAGCGCGTGGATACGCTCGGTGATGCCACCGCCGTGACCGAATACTCGGTGGATGCCGGAGGGGCCGTGGAAGTTTCCTGGCAGGGAGAGGTCCCCGGCTTTGACCCGCAGCCCTCGGTCAACCCGGACGACCTTGTCATCGCGACTGACCGCGCGGGGCTGGAAAAGCTGGCTGATACCTTCCCCAACCGTGCGCTCGGTGCGCTGGAGCTCCTGCTCCAACCCGGTCTGACCAGCGATCAGCAGAAGATCACCTACGAGATCCTGGCGGATACTGACGGCAACGACGTCGGCAGCGTCGAGGGTGAGGGGGAGGACGAGCTGGTCACCGTGATTCGTGATTCCGACCATGTCAGCTTCTCTGTCCTCCCAGCCACCGGCCAGCTCGTGCGCGTTGTTGGCCTTGTGGGCCCAGACGTGGAAACCACCGTTGACGCCACCGCCATTCTGGATTGCGTCTCCGTCACCGGCCTCGAAGGCCCAGAGCGCATCTCGCTAGCGTGCGCCGACAACAACTACTTGGTCAACCAGCTGAAGTGGTCAAACTGGGGTGCAGAAACCGCGGAGGCGGATGGTGTGGCCATCGAGAATGACTGTGACCCGAACTGCGCGGAGGGAACGTTTAAGGAGGAGAGGGTGAAGGTGGTCGTCGATAAGCGCGAGGCGTGCGGCTACCACGCTGAGGTCTACTCCCGTGTCCGAGTGCAGTACGAGGATGGGCGCGAAGAGGAGCAGGCCATCGGCTGCGCGCCTTAGGTGAGCTGGCGCAGGGCGAACTGGCCATACATCTCGCCCAATTCCTCGGCGGTGAGATCACCGTCGGGGGAGAACCATTGGGCTACGCCGATGCCCATATCGATGAGTGCCCAGCAGGCGATTTTGAGGCTTTCGGCATGGAAATCGCCCTCGTTGACCACGGCCATCCAGCGTGCCACATAGTCGCGGCGTAGCTGGAGAACCACCGACTTATGGGGCTCTTCGAGGTTAGTGAGCTCGTTGTTGACCACGCGGACGCGCCGGGCATGGGTGGCGTGGTAGACAACGTGCGCTTTCATCGTGGCGACGAGCTTCTCGCGCGGTTCTTTCAGTCCTGCCAGCCCGGCAGCGTTGGCGCGGAGGAGATCCTCCATGGCGGTGATGGTGACCTCGGCGAGAAGCTCCTGCTTTGAGGAAAAGTGGTTATAAAGGCTGGAGGCGCGCATGCCGACGGCCTTGGCGATGTCCTCCATGCCGGTGGCGTGGTAGCCGCGTTGGTCGAAGAGGTCGAGCGCGGCGGCGGCGATCTGGTCGCGGCGTTTCTGGTTGGCCACGGTGGCGTCCTCCTTGTCAAAGCTAATGGTGATTAGTGTACAGGGCGGCTGCTTGACAGGTGGCGAGAGTCAGGTCACAATTGAGGCTAATAGTCATTCGTATTACCTGGAGAAGTAACCATGTCCCACAACCTCTTCGAGCGCACCACTGACTTCCTCGGCGTCTTCGACAACCTATCCTCGTCCGACGCTGAAGGCTGGAAGAGGGCTGCTCAGTTCCGCGAGTACTCCGACCCGGTGATTAACAAGCACTGGCAAGCTTCCGAGTACCCGCTGGACCTGGTCTCACGCTTGGGTTCTCTGGACGTGATGACGGATGGGCTTGCCGTGCCGGGCCACAAGAAGATGTCCACCCTCGAGGCAGGATTGACGCTCATGGAAATTACCCGCGCGGATGCCTCGATGGGAACGGTCATCGCAGTTCAGGCAGGGTTGGCCATGCGCTCGATTGCGATGCTGGGCTCGGAGGAGCAGAAATCTGAGTATTTGCCGCAGATGGCCTCGTGCTCGCTGCTCGGTGCTTTTGGCCTCACCGAACCGGACCACGGCTCGGACTCCATCGCGCTCGAAACCACCGCGGTTCGTGATGGCGACGAGTGGGTCCTCAACGGCGAGAAGAAGTGGATTGGCAACGGTGCATCCGGCGGCATCACCATCATTTACGCCCGCATGGAAGACGGCAACGTCAGCGGCTTCATCGTTCCACAGGAGACTCCCGGCTACTCCGCCACCGTGATTGAGGGCAAGCTTTCCCTTCGCGCCATCCACCAGGCACACATCACGCTAAAGGATTGCCGCATCCCCGCCGCCAACCAGCTTCCAGGTTGTCGCAGCTTCAAGGATGTTTCTCGCGTGCTCACCGCTACCCGCATCGGTGTGTCCTGGATGGCGCTCGGCTCCGCCGTCGCCTGCTACGAGATTGCCCGCTCCTACGTACTCGAACGCGTCCAATTCGGCCGCGAGCTGGCCAAGGCCCAGATTATCCAGCAGCGCCTTGCCAACATGGTCCTTGACCTCAGCCAGATGATGCTCACCTGCCGCGAGGTTTCCCAGCGCGAAGATGCTGGCACCTTGGCCCCTGAGCAGGCCTCGGCGGCGAAGCTTCACAACACGCGTGCCGCGCGACGCATCGCCGCCGACGCCCGCGACATGCTCGGAGGAGTCGGCATCCTGCTGGAGAACGATATCGCCCGCCACTTCGCGGACATCGAAGCCATGCATACCTACGAAGGCACCGATACCGTGCAATCCCTCATCATGGGCAAGAAGATTACGGGCTTCTCGGCCTATAAGTAGCCAGCCGGCCGGGGATGTGGAAAGGCTCGCTTGGTGGCCCCTCTAGTTTGGTCCCTTTGCTTGGTAAAGGGACCATTTGGCTGAGTATCTATGGTCGTAGATGGTCCCTTTTCGGAGTTAAGGGACCAAACTAAAGAGACCACCGAAGAGGGACCTTATAGCCTGCTAGGCCAACAGCGATTCGTTATGTTGATACGAACAACCAGTTATCCACAGGTTTTGGAGGAGGTTCTGGATGGACGGAGGCTGCTCGTCTAACAG
The DNA here is from genome assembly GCF_001807225.1 of Corynebacterium sp. HMSC05E07. Classification (NCBI taxonomy): domain Bacteria; kingdom Bacillati; phylum Actinomycetota; class Actinomycetes; order Mycobacteriales; family Corynebacteriaceae; genus Corynebacterium; species Corynebacterium sp. HMSC05E07. The sequence goes on along the minus strand of NZ_KV788254.1, from coordinate 784 downwards.
TTGAGATATGGCAGATTTAGCTCAACTCATTTACCTTCGAACTCTTCCCCAGCATGAGCTGACGTGGCAGAAGATTGCCACAGTAGCCATTCTGGTCCATCTCCTTATGTGGCGGGTTAGGTACCCACACACACAAACCATCAGACACTCTAAAATGAGCTGGACCGAATTCCTAGATCACTCCAACCCCAAGTGGGGCTCTGTCAGTACAAGGCCAGGTAGTGATCGAAAGATTACCGTCTACAAGTCCCCAACCAGAGGACAGCTCCCATCAACTACCCATACGACGAAAACCGGAGGACACGTCGCCCTTTCAAGTCTGTGCTCTCCGGTCGTCGCAGTCCGGGAACCGTTC
>NZ_KV788254.1:0-409 GCF_001807225.1 Corynebacterium sp. HMSC05E07 | reverse complement strand
GAATAAGTCACAAATGCCCACGATTAATTCTCGGTTAAGTTTTTGTAACCACTTAACCTCATTCATTGACCGACAGTCTTGGCATAAATAGTTTGGTCAATACAACCTAGCTCAGGAAAGGAGGCGACATGAACATCCGTACACTGCAGGCCATGGTCGATGAAACCAACCTTGCAATGAAGAGTGAGGAACGGAAGGAGAGCGCCTTCAGCCAGAATCACTGCGGCGCCAAGGACATCAGCACCATCACTTGGTCCTACTGTGGAAACTAGCGCCCAGTAAAGCAATGTATCCGATTACACTGGCGGGAGGGCTCCTCTCCGGCAGTCTACTTCAGTGGGTAGCTCATGATTAAGGAAATCGTCAGACGCTTTCGTCATTGGGGAGTTACGAGCCAGATTGTTTGGTG
>NZ_KV788253.1:0-17423 GCF_001807225.1 Corynebacterium sp. HMSC05E07 | reverse complement strand
GGGACCCCTATATGTTGTGGTGACCCGCTGAACCCGTCGTTTTCTACTTCACCCCGCTACACACTCCAAAACCGGAAGAGCCGGCTTACCGAGTGCATGACCTACCTGCGCGGCGGGGACGAACTCGTTGTCTCATCCATTGACCGTCTGGCCCGCTCGCTGACAGATCTGCGCGCCCTGGTGGACGAACTCACCGACAAAGGCGTAACCGTGACCTTTCTGCACGAGCATCTCTCGTTCTGAAGGGCAACAGCGACCCACGCGCAAATTTGATGCTGGGAGTTTTGGGGTCGTTTGCCGCGTTTGTGCACGCAATCATCCGTGTAAGCCCAGGCCGAAGCTATCGCCTTGGCGAAAAAGGCCGGCAAGTACACAGGCCGCAAGCGCTCCCTGACACCCGAGCAAGTCGTAGACGCGCGGAAGCGTATCGCGGCGGGGGAGTCGAAAGCATTGGTGGCTCGCGCCTTCGGGATTACCCGCCCCGCCCTCTACCGAGTACTAGAAGATAGTGCTGAGCGTTAGCGGCGGGGCAGGGGCGGGCGCTGCGGAGGCTGCCAGCACTGGGCGTGTGCGGCGTTGCCGTCAAGGAGTTTGTTAAACAGCATTCCTGTGGCGGTGGCGTCGGCTATCGTCGCGTGAGCGTTCGGATTGGCCAGGCCGACAAGTTCAAGCAATGAGGACAGTTTGTAGGACTGCACATCGACAAGCTGCTTAGCTAGTGCGACAGTGTCGACGATAAATAAATGCCTCACATAGGAAGCAATTTACAGCCTCCCCTGCCGCTAGGTGGTGAGATAAAATCTCACGTGACAAAATCCTGACGGTATACAGGACGTTGACAAGTTTTATCTGTTTGCAAAGGATTACAATACGTATGTTTTTTGCTTTAGACACTTTTTTCGTGGCCGATCAGCGTGTTATGGAATCGGCATATGAAACGTATTCGCAAGTAGTGCGTAAAGCAGCGCGCCTGCCTGGAGTCGACGTACTTTTTATTTGCTCCGAACCAGTTGAAGTGGATTCCGAAGAGATGAAAAGAGATCTCATTACTCAGTTCAGGATTGAAAGGCCCAACGAGGATTTTGAGAGTTTACGGTTATACCTTTGCGAATCAATCGTTTCTGCTGAGCAAGAGCTTTTTACAAAAGCTGAGGGGTCTTTAGCGTCATTTTTTCTAATGGATGAGGAATATGCAAAGGCTGATGTTTTTCCTAGTAGTGTTGGAGTAAGGGAGCTTATTTCTTCGCCGGTTTCTACAGGTAAATAGAGTGAGGCGCTCCACTTACGCGGAGCGCCGGGTAATAAATAAGGAAAGGATTGGCTGGGGAAATTGCGAAAAATCGTTGATATAGAATCTTCCTCGATAAGATTCTTTGTCGTCGCCGATGATGTGATTAAAAGCTGCCCCCTCTAAATCCACCTCCCCCTCCCGGAAAGTATCCAGAAGGATGTTGGCCGACCCCTCTGCAATGGCGCTTGTAATGCGTCCTCGTGCAGTTCTCTGCACGAAAGTAGTGATAGGAGCTACGACCCTGATTGCCACTCCAGCTTCCTTCCGGAAGTGGTTTCAGGGTCTTTTCCTTTATGGCTGAGTGTGCCCAATGAGTGCTTATCCATTGTCCGTCTCTCTTGCCCGACTGGACTCGCAATATAATGTCGCCTCCGACCCGTATCGCAGCTTTCCACGGTGGGAAACACGCACCGAGTTACTCGTAGCCGCACTCAAGTCCGTCGATTTCTCCGCCCAACGCCCTAACTAGACGTGCGAAAGCGCAGGTAGAACTACACAACATTGGATATATGGCAGGACTGACGGGTGCGCAGAAGCAGACACACGACTACACAGCTTTACTCCCGCAGTATGGCAACTTCGCTTTGACGCCTTCGACTACTTGCCTTTATGTTTGGCCTTCTTTTTAGCGGCACGGATCTGAAATTTCCGTTGTGCTTCTTCGCGCCGCGCGATCCGCGAAGCTTTCTTCTTGTTTGCGTTAGCTAATTCGAAATTTAACTTTGTTGCTTCTTGGGCCTTCGAGGACACCCCTGAGGTCTTGCGTTGCTCCTTATTGACTTTCCGCTGCAGGCGTTTGGGATTTCCTCGTTGTGGCTCCTCAATAGCGCCAGGTATAGGTATGGAACGATGGGCACGTTTGACTAGGGAAGAACCATTGACGAGTAACCACTCATAGAGTTCGGCATTATTAGGTTCTGGACCGAAAACTACTCGGACGGCGCGGAGTTGGTTGTTGCTGGAAGTCTCGTAGACTCCGCACCAAAATTGACCATCGTGGAAAAGGGTGAATTGAGCAGGCAAAGTTGTCTCCAGGTACGCTAAAGCGGACCTGACGACGCTGGATTCTTTAGCTCTCATGAGATTAAGAGCTAAAGCGACGGATAGCACTGGTTAGTGTTATCGCTCAGACTTCCTACTGAGACTGTGCGTTTTGCGCATCAGGATCTTACGGGAATAACGCTAACACACCCTGAGTGCAGAGAACGCAGCCAACTGATGTGGCAGGAATGAATACCTAAGCAGGAGAAGAGGCATGGGTACTCAGTGTGGGAGAGTATTGCGAAACCTTCGCGCGCACATTAGCCTAAGACATGACAGCACAGTTCACTTTTGAATTGCGGCTGCACAATAAAAAGGGCCCCAACGAGTGCCAGCTCGTTGAGACCCTCGGGCCTTAAAGACCCACGTGAAGCACAACTGCAATGAGCTTCACTGTTACGGTCGCAAGTGTTATGACCTTGATTGCCACATCGAGCCAGCTAAGCTTCGTGGCGTCAAGGTCTTTTCTTTTGCGACCGGGTGTATCCAATGAGTGCTTACCCATTGTCTACCTCCCCTTGCGTCGTAGGGTTGTCCGCTCGCCTGAAAAAGGGTGCGCGGGACAGCCCACGTCACGCGCGGGCCTTACCGCGCACCGACGAGGAAGTCACGCCCACACCCCACCACAAGTAGCGGGGCGTGATTGTGAACCAGCACTAACGCTAGCAGCCACACCTGACGAGACCTAGAAGTATGATTCCACCCCTGCCTTTATAAAAGCCGCCCACGAGGCAAAATGCACACAGAGACACTCGTAGCCGCCCTTAAGTCTGTCGATTTCACCACCCAACACCCTAGCTAGACGTACAAAAGAGCAGGTAAGACTACATATTACTAGGCGTATGCTTTAGCATATGGCGGAACATACGCTATAACATATGGCTAAACAATGTTGACGCATTGCCATATACGTGACCGACTATATCTCCCCCTAGTCCAATTTTGATGACCTGGCATTGAGCTGTGACAGTGGCTGCCGAAGCAGACGGTACTGCAACTGAAACGGGCCCTTCCGGTTTTAGAGTGCGTTGATTTTGTCCTGTAGTTGCTTCGTTCCACCGCGACGCCCACTCGAACGTCATCCACGCCCTTGCTGGCCACCAGTGTGTCGCCACCTAACAGGGGGTCAGGTCCGTGGACTTGCGATTTCCACGCGAAGTGAAGAGCCGAAAAATAATGCTCTTCTAGACGTTAATCCGTCCGTTTATTGAAAGGGTAAATAGACATCGGAATTGTGTATGCCCCATGTGCAGTACTACCTTGCATAAGCTGGCTAAGCTTCGCGATACGCGTGCCATCCTTATCCGCAACTGGGTCCTTGAATGAAAAAGAATGTACGCGAAGCTCCTCAGCACCGTCAATCGGCTGAGTCACGATGTGTACATTTCCGCCGTCGATCGTTGCAGATACAGGACGGCGATCTGTGCCGATTAGGGGTTCAGTTTCTTTAACTTCCTGATGCTCGAGATCAACTGCCACGATCGTTCCTCGACTTGTAAAGTACGACACGCTTCCTTCTTCGTAGCGAGATGACCTATTTACGCCTGGTATCGGCAGCCCTTCGATCCTTCCTTCATGCTTCAAAGTTGGTTTTTCATTCGGGCTACCAACCGAGACAACATCCGCACCGCCAATATCGTCAGGAAATGAAATATATGATTTTTCTTTCCCACACCCAAGAGCAGAGAAGTATTCGGATGCGACTGTTCCGGCAGGCGTATCAAGGCGAGATTCAGACAACAACCCGTCGGTTCCCATACGCACAAGCGTTAAACCGCTTCCGTCATCTTCATCACGCTCTAGCCAGACAGCTGTTTCATTAGTACAAGCCCTTAACGCGACTGGTCTCCTATCGCGAGGTACCGTGCTTATAGTTTCCTTAGTTGCGAGCACAATGCGGCTCGCATACGGACTATCACTCGTGCTTTCATTAAAAACAAATACTGCTGTTTTATTGTCCACAGAACCAGCAGAAGTTGTTTGGGTTGGTAGGCCTAAACCTTCGAGTGGCTTCTCAGATTGCTTGCGAAAATCTGAATCGAAGACAACCAATTGATCCTTATCTGGAGCTACATACCCTTCACCAAGTCTTTCCATCGAAGGGTTATACACCGATGCAAGTTCAGCGAGAGAGCCTACCTCGTCAGTGCTCGTTCCAAAAACATAATTGGGATTGCTTGCGGAAGGAGCTGCAGAGACAGCTCTAGCGATCCCACCCCATTCCCAAGTGGCAAAAGATTTCGATGTTTGTGAACGCTCTTGCGCACACGAAGAAACGACAAGTGCACAGACGCCTAGAGCGTAAACCGCTAGGAGTTTTCGAAGTAGTGCTATGAGCATTGCGCTTTCACTTTCTGAATCTAAGCCCATTTCCCGTCCACACCGAATGCTGACAGTGCATACAGCGGTTCATTCCAAGCCTACCCACGTGGTGGTGTCATCGGTGTGGAGCTGTTCTTTCCAGATGGGGACTTCTGCTTTGACGCGGTCGGCGCAGGTCGAGGCGGCCTCGAAGGCGTCCTTGCGGTGCGCGGAGGCGGCGGCGACGATGAAGGCGGATTCGCCAATTTCTAGTGGTCCAGTACGGTGCGCGCACCACAGGCGCACGGCGGGAAAGGCAGCGGCGACTTCAGCGGCCACGCGCTCGATTTCCTGCTGGGCGCTGGGATGCGCGGTATAGGTCAGGAGTTTGACCCCGCGGCCGGAATCGTGGTTGCGCACAATGCCGTCGAATACAACGACGGCGCCGGTTTCAGCGGTGGCGATGTCGGGGGCAGTGATGGGCTCAGCGCTGATGTGGGCGCCGAGTAGGCCGAAATCAGTGCTCATGAATGCCTTCCAACTGGTTGATGATGTGGTGAAGAACTGGTTCGAGGACCGCGCAGCCGTCCTTGGCAGCGCCCGTGGAGCCGGGCAGGGCCATGGCGAAAGTGGACCCGGTGACTCCGGCAACCGTGCGGGAGAGCGCCGCGGTGGGGATGGCGGCGGAGTGCGCGTAGAAGGCGTGGGCCAGGCCGGGCAGCTCGCGCTCGAGGTGTGGGGTGAGCGCTTCGACGGTGCAGTCATCCGGTGTGATGCCCGTGCCGCCGGAGGTGAGGATGACCGAGGGTGCATCGGCGAAGGCAGTGGCGAGGGCGGAGTCGATATCGGCGTCCGCGACGACGAGGGGCTGCGGGGTTTCAAAGCCCTGTTCACGCAGGAAGTTCACCAAGATGGGGCCGGAGCGGTCCTCGTATTCGCCGGCGGCAGCGCGGGTCGAGGCAACGATAACGAGTGCGCGTCGGGTCATGAGAGCGGGAACACCTCCACGAGGTCGCCGGCTGAAAGCTGTGCGTCGGCCGGAATGCGGATGAGGGCGGTTGCGCCGATGGCCTGGGACATCAGGTGGGAGCTGGTGCCGCCGAGGAAAGAAGCCTGGGCGGTGCCATCGGAAATTGTGAGGATTCCCCGGCGGAACTGCTCGCGGCCCTCCAAGCCTTCGGCGGACTCAGTAAGGTGCGCGTGGAAAGGAGCCGGCGTGTGGCCAAGGACGGGTGCCAAGTAGAGGCGGAAGCTCACCAGCGTGGAGATGGGGTTGCCAGGGAAGCAGACCACGGGGACGTCGCTAAGGCGGGACAAGCCCTGTGGTCCGCCGGGCTGCTGCGCCACGTGGCCGAACCAGCCGTCTTCTTCGAAGATTTGTCGGATGACCTCGAATTTTCCGTGGGAGATGCCGCCGGAAGTAACGATGACATCGGGACGATGGGTGATGACTGCTTCGGCCAGATCAGCGCGCAGGGCAGCGGGATCGTCGTTCGTGCGCACGAAGCCGGCCACGTCGATGCCATACTGCGCGGCCAGGGCCGCGAGCATGGGCGCATTGGAATCGGGGATGGTCGCCTCGCCGTCGCCTCCGATTTCAGCGCCGCCGGTGCAGATGAGGATGCGGGCGGGCGCGAAGGTCAAGACCTCGGTGAGACCTTGGGAAGCGAGGGTGGCGATGGAGGGGGCGTCGAGAAGCGCGTGCTCGTTGATGAGGGTTGTGCCTGCCTGGACGTCGGAGCCCGCGCGCCGGATGAACTGCTCGGGAGCTGCCGGCACGGTGACGGTAGCGCCTTCTTCCGGGAAGTGCGGGGGCTCGCAGTGCTCGACGGGCACGATGGTGGCGGTGCCCGCGGGAACTTTGGCGCCGGTCATAATGGGCAGGGCGGAGCCGTCCGTGAGCTCACCAGGAACGTCTCCCGCCGCGATGGTGCGGCCCACGGTGAAGGTTCCGCCGTCACACGTGGGCAGCGCGTAGCCGTCCATCTGCGAGTTATCAAAGGGCGGCAGGTCCGCCTCCGCGCGGTAGGTTGCGGCGGCGCGGCGGCCCACGGCGCTGGTCAGGGGAGTAGAAACCGCGTGGGGCTGCGGAAGGGCCGCGCGGATGGCCGCGAGGTGTTCCTCATAGGTGCGCATCGAGTTCCTTCCTGTTCGGGAGGCTGGCATAGTGGCAGCCATGGTTGATATTCACTATTTTGCCGCAGCCCGCGCCGCTGCGGGGCGCGCGCAGGACACAGCGCAGGCGGCGACGCTGGGGGAGCTGCTGAGCGTTCTGCGCCAGCGCCACACCGGCAGCACGGAGGCCGGCATGAGCTTTGCGCAAGTGCTGGAACGCTGCACATTCCTCGTTGATGGCGCGAGCGCTACGGAGGACGCAGTGCTTTCCGACGCCTCCCGCGTCGACGTCCTCCCGCCCTTCGCAGGGGGTTAGTTTCGGCTCCGCAAGGGACTGGTGAAGAAGTTCACCACGCCGGAGACAATCGCGAGGACAATCGCGCCGATGATGGCGGCGCCTAGGCCGTCGATGACGAGTGAATCCATCAGCGCGCTGACAAGCAGCAGGACCGCACCGTTGATGACGAGCGCGAAGAGGCCCAGCGTTAGGCAGGTCAGCGGGGCGCCAAGGAAGCGGAGGACTGGTGTGACCACCTCGTTGACGATGATGAAGACCGCCGCGATGAGCAGGAAATTCTGGGTGGTCGCGGGGACGATGTCGATTCCGGGGACAATCGCCACCACGGCCCAGAAGGCCACCGCGACGGCAATGACGTTGAGTGCAAAATTGATCAATGTCTTCACAACTGCACTCTAACGCGGAAACTAATTCTGTGCACCGAAGGCTGCGTCCCAAGCCTTGAGCAGCGTCTCGGTTTCCTCCGCCGTGGTGACGGTGACGCGCACGCCCTCGGGGAAGGCGCGGACGAGGACATCGTGCTGCGCTAGCTTTTCGGCGACCTCTTGCGGAGACCCAAGCGCGGCGATGTTCTCCGTGGCAAACCAGATGTGGTTGGCCTGGGACTCCGGCACGCCATAATCCGCGAAGTGTTTGACCAGGCGGTCGCGCTGTTCGACGGTCTCATCGGTGCGCTCCCGTAGCTCCTTCTGGGAGGCCAGCGAGGCCTGGGCACCCGCCTGCGCTACCGAGTTCACCGAGAAGGGGATGGCCACCTTGCTGAGAGCTGCGATGATTTCCTCATTGCCAAAGGCATAACCCAAGCGAATGCCGGCCAAGCCGTAGGCCTTGGAGAAGGTACGCAGGCCAATGACGTTGTCGTGCGTGTGAACGTAGTCCGTGGCCAGTGGAATGGCATCATTGCGGTTGTATTCAATGTAGGCCTCATCGAGTGCCACGATGATGTTGTCCGGAACCTTGGCCAGGAAGGCGTCGAACTCCTCCTTGGTGATGATGGAGCCAGTCGGGTTGTTCGGGTTGCACACGAAGATGAGGCGGGTCTTCTCCGTGATTGCTGCAGCCATGGCGTCTAGGTCCACGCGGTGGTCGGCGGTGAGCGGCACCTTGACCGGGGTGGCGCCCACGACTTGCGCAAAGATGGGGTAGGCCTCGAAAGAGCGCCAGGGGAAGATGACCTCATCGCCCGGCACGGAGGTGATTTCCACTAGCTCTTGGCAGATGGCGGAGGAGCCAGCACCAGTGGTGACCTGCTCCGGGGTGACACCGAGGTTCTCCGCCAGGGCCTTGCGGATTTCCACCGCGCCCATGTCTGGGTAGCGGTTGACGTGTGCCACGGCGGCTTCCATGGCCTTGAGCGCGCCCGGCAGCGGCTCTTGAGTTGCCTCGTTGGAGGAGAGTTTCAAGGCAGTCTCGGAATTCTTACCGGGAACATAGATGGGCAGGGACGAAAGATCTGGGCGAATCATGTTTTCCACCTTAGGCGTTGCGCGGGCCACGTGGCCCGAAGTCGAAGTCAGCGGTTTGGGGGCCAAAGGCTTGTAGGCCCTTGGGGGCATCGAGAGGATCGAGACGAACCTCAAGGAAGGCGCCGCGCTCCGGGTGGGCAGCGATATCCTCCAGGGCGTGGGCGAGCTCGCCTTCGGTGGCGGCGGTGTAGGACTCCATCGTGGTGTCCGCCATGAAGGCCTTCGGCAGGGCGGTGTAGTCCCACTGTTGAATCTCGTTGTATTCGCGTTCCATGCCTAAGATGAAGCGCTCGATGGTGTAGCCATCGTTATTGACCAGCACAATGATGGGCTTGAGGTCTTGTCGCAGGATGGTGGACAGCTCTTGGGCGGTGAGCTGGAAGGAGCCGTCACCGATGAAGAGCACATGGCGGCGCTCCGGATTGGCCAGCTGCGAGCCGAGGACGCACGGCAGGGTGAAGCCGATGGATCCCCAGATGGTGGAGTTGATGTACTGCACGCCCTCGGGCATGCGCTGCTGGCCCAGGCCAATGTTGGAGGTGCCGGCTTCGGCGATAACCACATCATCTTCCTGAATAAAACCCAGCATCTGCGGCCACATCCGCTCCTGGGTGAGCGGAGCATCCGGGTTCGGCTCGAAGGGCTCGGGTTCGAAGGCAGTGCTTGGCGACGCCTCAGCTTCCGGAATGCGGTCCAGGAGGACGTCGAGAAGCTCCAGCGTTTGAATGCCCACGAAGAACTCGCCATCGGCATTGAGGTGCTGATCGCCGAAGTTGTAGACGTGAGCATCAGCTAGGTTGTGCGTGAAGGAACCGGAGTTGACCTCGATGAAGCGCGGGTTCGTGGTGACCAGGAAGTCCGATTTTTCGATGCGCTCCTGCACGCCCGGCGCAGACGCCGCGCCGTTGTAGGTGCCGATGAACAGCGGGTGGCGCTCCGAGAGGATGGCCTTGCCGGAGGAGAGCTGGGAGTAGGGCAGCTGGGCCTTGTCGATGATGGCGCGGAATTTCTCCGTGAAACCGTGGCGGTTGGTGTCCTGGTCAATGAGGATAATGGGATCCTCCGCTTTGGCGAGGTGCTCCAGCACGTAGTCGGCGGCAGCGTTAAGACGCTCAGGATCGGAGGTTGCCAGTGCGGTGGAGAAAGGCTCATCAGGCACCTCGACGGTGAGGTGGGTGATGTCGGAGGGAATCTGGATGTGCACCGGGCGCTTCTCGCGCAGGCAGGCGTGTAGGGCGCGGTCGAACTCCTCCACCACGTTCATGGGGGAGACGCGCGTGGCCACCTCCGTGAAAGGAGCGATGGAGTCAAGCATGTTGGCAAAGTCGCCGTCGGCAAGCGAGTGGTGCAGGTTCCACCGGAACTCCGTGGCGTACTGCGGCGGCGCGCCAGCCAGTGACACCAGCGGGACGTGCTCGGCGCGCGCCCCCGCAATGCCGTTGAGGGCCGAGAGCTCGCCCACGCCGTAGGTGGTGAGCAGGCAGCCCACGCCTTTCTGGCGGGCATAGCCATCTGCCGCATACGCCGCGTTGAGCTCATTGCAGGCGCCGACGAAGCGGATGCCGTCAGCAGCCTCGATCTGTTCGAGGAAACTCAAGTTGAAGTCACCGGGCACGCCGATGATCTCCGTAATGCCGATGGCCTTGAGACGGTCAATAATGAAATCACCAATGGTGGTCTGCATGATAGGAGGAAACCTTTCTATTTTTTACGTGCGTCGTGGCGCTTCTTGCCTACCCAGATCAGTCCCAGGGCCATAATCCACAAGGGTAAGACAATAGCGCCGGTGCGGTAATCGGGCAGGAAGAACATCAGCACGATGACGAAGGCGAAGAAGCCTAGGCACAGGTAGTTCGCAAGGGGATACAGCGGTGCGCGGAAGGCGGCATCTGGGCAGCGCCGGCGGAACTTGAGATGCGCAATAGCAATGGCAGACCAGGAGATGAGCTCTGCGCCCACGATGATGGCCAAGAGAATAAGGAGAATCTTGCCCTCGAAGAGGAAGTTGAGCAGCACCGCCGAACCCATGAGCAGGGCGTTAAACAGCAGAGCGCGCACCGGAACGCCTTTGGCATTGACCGAATCGAAGAAAGGCGGGGCCTGGCCGCCGCGGGAGAGATCCCGCAACATGCGTCCACCGGAGAAGGTCATGGTGTTGAACACGGACACAGCCGCAACCAGCACGATGAGGTTAAGCCCCGTGGCGGCGGCGCTAATACCCAGGGTGCTGAGCGCACGAACAAAAGGTGAGGTGGAGGTATCGAGCTCATTCCAAGGAGCCAGCAACACGATGATGCCGATACCACCGATGTAGAAGATGAGGATGCGCCAGATGACGCTATTGATGGCCTTGGGTATTGATTCCGAAGGATCCTGGGCCTCGCCTGCAGCGGTGCCGATGGAGATGATGCCGCCGAAGGAGAAAATCACCGCGACGAGGGAGAAGATGACACCGCTCGCGCCGTTGGGGAACATGCCGCCGTGCTCGGTGATGTTGCTTAAGCCCAGTGCGGGTTCTGGGGTCAGGCCCAAGACGATGGCGACGCCGACGATGATCATGAGGATCAGTGCGGCCACCTTGATGAGGGAAAGCCAAAACTCCGCTTCGGCGAAAGCCCCAACGTGCACCAAGTTAATAGCGGTGACGATGACAAGCGCAACGAGCGCGGTGAGCCAGTGTGGGATGCCGGGGAACCAGAAGTCCATAATGGTGCCGGCCGCGGTGAGCTCCACCATGCCCACGACGATGGTGGTAAACCACCAGTTCCAGCCGGTGACAAAGCCGGCGATGGGGCCGATGTACTCGCGGGCATACGCGCTGAAGGAACCCGCGACGGGATTCTCCACGGCCATCTCACCCAGCATGCGCATGATGAGGAAGATGATGAAACCACCGATGGCGTAGGCGGCGATAACGCCCGGCCCGGCCTCCTGGATGGAGGCACCGGAACCAAGGAAGAGGCCCGTGCCGATGCAGGAGCCGAAGGCGATCATCTGCAGGTGGCGTGATTTCATGCCGCGCTGCAGGCCGTCGTCTGCACCAGCGCTGGTACCGGTGTTCACGTCCTGTGCTCTGACGGAATTATTGGTTGTGGTCATGTAGACGCCCTTCATGAACGTATATGTGTGATGAGTGTCATTGAACTGTAGGAGATTATCGCCCACCACAGTTTTGTTTGTCACTAGACAATTTTCGTAAGTATCTTTGACATATGTCAAAAGTGTCTCCCCCGCAGCTGACGAACATTCAGGACATCGTCGACGATTGCGCCCAGATCCTGCAGCGCTCCGTTGAGGTGACTACCCCCACCATCGCCGTGATTGCTGCCAGCGCTCAGATCGGCGCCATCGACAACAATCGTGCCCGGTCCATCCTTAACCGCACGCCGCCGCCGGAGCCGATTCCGTGGATGCTGAGCTTCGGCATTCAGGAAGCGGTCCTGCCGGTGCGCCTGCCCGCCAACCCGCGCTACGACATGTTGCCTCGTTTGGTTATTCCGCTGCGTCACCAGGGGAGACTGGTGGGGTATCTGTGGGCTATTGATGAGCCGGCGCTGGGTGATGCCCCCGTGGTCAAGCTCGGCTCTCTTCTTACCCGCTTGGCTCGGCTTATCGACGAACACGATGCTCCACTGGCCGCCCATGCGCAACAGTTAGGTGACATGGCCCGCGAAGTCCTCGCGGGCGATCCTGCCGCGCTGGCGGCAGCCCGGGAACGTGACCTCCTACCCTCCGATGGCGAGTTGACCATACATCGCGTGCTGATAGAAGGTGATCAGCGCGCGCTCGCTGTGGAGCTTTCGCGTCCCTTGGTTCGCCGACCTTTCTTGGTAGCGGACTCCCACGATTCCCTCGTTCTCATCGAATGCCGCCGCAATGTGCTGGACACGGAAGCGCTGATGGAGGAACTGCACAACGCTGCCCTCGTGGTTGGCGCGGCCGTCGTGGCGCGTGGGTCGGCGCCCACTGCCCGGCAGGCGCGACTCATGGCGGATGTGGCCAAGTTGTGTGGCCACGAGGCGATGAGCTGGGATGAAGCCGGTGCTTGGCGTCTGCTGCGCGGGTGGGAGCTGACTCCAGAGACGGTGGAGGAGATTAGTCCGGATGCCGCTGTGCTTCTCGACGAGCCCCGCAACTCCTACTGGGAGACTCTCCTTACCTACTTTGAGCACTCTCGTAACGTGTCTGAAACTGCCGATGCTCTCTATATTCACCGCGCTACGCTGCACTACCGCCTAGACCGCGTGCGCGACATTCTCGGGCCCGGCGTGCTGGATGACGGCTGGCGTTGCGCTGCACTGTATGTGGCCCTTAAGCTGCATGCGGCCCTTATAGGGAAAGAAAAGTGACGCCCCCATTTTGTTCCTAGGGGAAGCGCTCAGGTAGAGTGATGGACGATTCATTGCGAATCGCTGGAGACGTGCCAGAGCGGCCGAATGGGGCTCCCTGCTAAGGAGTTGACTTACTTGCGTAGGTCCGGAGGTTCAAATCCTCTCGTCTCCGCAAATGTCATGAGTTGCGACCTGCTTGACAAGTGAGTCGCGGCATCGTTGACAAACCGGCATCTCAGCATGTTTTGTTCTGGGGTGCCGGTTTTGCGTTGAACCCCCCTAATGGGGTCAGATGCGCTTCATCCAGTTTTCCTGAAATCCTCCGCCGCTTAAGGGGGCTGGATAGCCTAAAGGCCTTGCTCTCGGTAGGTCGAAGTGCGGATGGTACACAGGACTTTGCTAATCGGACCGTGCTGTTTAAGCAGGTAACCTACGGTATCAAGTGTCGAAGGTTACGCAGGTTGCCACTCTCTACCATGATGCTGGCTCCAAGTTCGTGTCGCTACCTAGCGAGCATATGTGGTTCCATTGCCTCGGAGTGCAGGCCCATTTAATGAAGCAGTGGTCCTGATCGCCCTAGATATGAGGCCAACGTATTGGGCATCCCTCTGGGCTGCAAAAGTGGGAACGGCTAAGCCCCATATGTTTGAGGAGCGATGAGCCTCCTGGTCGAAATCGCACGACCGATTCCAGTTTTGTATACAAACCCGTTCTGCATCCAAAAGTTTTTGGTAGGCTAGGCGGTTGTAACAGTTATTTATCCTGAAGGGAGTGAAAATGGAAGGCCTGACTTTCGAAAACTTGAAAGCTGAAGATTTCGTATTGTTATGCGGCGGTTGCTGTACCGACGGATAATCCCAGAAAGAGTTGAGTATGTATCGTCTGAAATACGCTCATAGGCCACTCGCTGTTGGTAAGGACTCCTTGATCATTGGCGGAGTTTCCTACGGGAGCTCTAGGAAGGTAAGGGATTCCGATGGGAGAATCAAGGCGATCTTAACTCGGTTAGATGGAACTAGGACCCTTGAGCAGATCTATTTCGAGCTTGAGGGGTCCTTTCCGTCGCTAAGCTATCAATTTGTCGAGGAGCTCGTTTCCGCACTTGCAGACTTTGGATTTCTTGAAGAGTCGGAGTATCCCTCCGAACTTGATACTAGGTTCGAACTATGGTCTAGAGCGCAAAACCTGTATCAAGGGATGGATAACCAGTTGCGAGAGCATCCATGGTATGTGCAGGAGAAATTATCAAATAGCGCAGCTGCCATAGTAGGGCTTGGGGGAGTCGGGTCAGAAGTGGCCGTTCTTCTTGCCCGAGCTGGCATTGGAAAGCTCGTCCTTATTGACCCAGATACAGTTGAGCCGACAAATATTGTTCGCCAGAATTTCAAATTTACCGATATTGGAGATGCAAAGAGTAAGGCCTTAGCTAGTCAAATAGCGGAAATTGGACTTGAGACAGAGATAGACTGCTTGCAGAAAAGCTTATGTACAACGAGTGACTTCGAGCGTACGCTGAATTCGGTAGATACTTTCGCACTGTCAGCGGACTACCCTGAGAGAATAAGATTCACGGCGAATGACTTTGCATTACGTCATGAAATGCCGTGGGCGCACTGCGGGTACCAAGGTCCCGAGATTATCCTAGGTATTCATGATAGCTGTGGTGCCTGTTTTAGATGCATAAAAGACTATCAGACGATCGAGCGAGCCGACCGTGATCTGCACATCCGAGAGTACTCACGTCCTCTAAGGCAAGCGGGCAATTCCGTTTCTTCCTCAATTTCAGCAGCCTTTCTTGCGCACGGAATAATTAGTCTACTCACGGGAGTTCCTTGTATAAAAACAAACGTAGAGTATTGGTTTTCTATGCAATCCATGACGATAAACAAAGTTGAAGTACCTAACTTCGAAACTTGCGCCCATAAAGGAGCTGGTGTTGTCGCTTTGGAAAAATAGAGACTACAAATTGCTAATGTCGGGGCAAACAGTAAATGTAGTCGGTAATCAAATTACTACTTTCGCCCTATTTCTTGTAGTTCTTAATGTTACCAACTCTCCATCCGCTGCAAGTTTTTCGTCAGGACTATTTGTCTTAAGTATGGTTGTTTTGGGGCTGCCAATCGGTCGCCTAGTGGACAGATACTCAAGATTAGTAATTCTTAAAATTTCCGCCACACTTGGCGTCGTTGGTTCCCTGTTATGCGTCTTTGCGGCCAATGGACATTATCCGATATCCCTTTTTGCAGTTTCAGCTTTCTTGCTAGGGGGTATCTCCTCGGCTTTTGGAACGGCAGAACGCGCATTTCTTAAAGAGCTAATCCCCCCGAGTTTGCTAGCAAAAGCCATGGCTGTTAATCAAGGTCGATACTCGATCGGAACCTTACTTGGGCCACCAATTGCCGGTCTGCTTATCTCGCATTCGGCGCAAGCTCCTTTTTGGGTTGATGCAGCTTCATTCTGCTGGGTTCTAGCTTGCCTTTTGCTTATTCGTTTCCGGTCAAGCGAAACAGACTCTTCGAATACCCCCAGCGAAACACCTCCGCTACGCCCAGCATGGGATTGGCTACGTGGTCAAAAGCAGCTCTTCTCCATCGGTTGGTATAGTCCGTTGATGAATTTTTCATTCGCTGGAATAACAACACTTTCGCTACTTAGTTTAAAATATGCTTCTTTCAGTTCATTCTCATTGGGAATATATCAGGCTGCAATTGGATTAGCAGGCCTAATGGGAGCAATGATTGCAGGAAAGCTAGTTGAAAAAGTGCAGGCCGGAAGGCTAATTCTTTACTCCATGTGTTTGTTCACTGTAGCGCTTGCAGTAACCATGGTAAATAGTACGTGCATTATTCTTGGAATGGTTTTGGCTGGATTGGTCTTGCCAGTTTTCAATGCGCCGTGCAGTGGCTTTTTCGTAAAATCAGTACCGCAAGAGTTTCAAGGACGTTGTACTGCGATTCTGTCAACATCTGCGATGGTAACCATGCCTATCGGAAACGCACTTGCCGGCGTGCTCTTCGAGCACTTCGGAGGATTGACAGCAGTAGCCTTTTTTGCTTTGGTCTTGATTCTCTCAGATCTGTTTTTCATCAAGAAGGGCGACGTTAAATCCATTCGTTTATAGGAGTCTTCTTACCCTTGATGACGCTAATAGCCCCTGTTTCGGGAGGTATTGTCAGCTTTAAGTCGAGGGCTTGTTGGTGTATTAATTGCTTGATTTCGTTGCTTCAGCCTGTAGAACCCTAGTCACCGTTCGCCGGTGGCTCGGGTTTTGCGTTTGTTGTTGTCAATATGAAAGTGGGTGCCAGCGCAGCTCTCGGAAGCGGGCAAAGCCCTGATCTTGGCTCAGTAGGGTTGCTTCTTCTTCTATTACGGCCGCAGCTATCCAGGCATCGGGGATGTCGCTGGCTTTAAGTTTGTGCAAGCGCACCAATTCAGTGAAGGTCGTCCAGGTCCCTGGGCTGGAGCTTAAAAAGGTGCCGTTTGGGGCTTCTAGGATGGTATTGAGTGCAATCAGCGCTTGCTGGGTGGTAAGTGGTTTGTGAAATAACTTGTGGTTCGTCATGACTCGAAGAAAGCCCGTTGCCACAACATCCAGGAGTCCAATTGTTTCATGCCGATTTGAAGCGTCCTGGGTTTAGTTCCGCTTCTTTTACGGCCCTGTGTTGATGGGCTGGGTGAGATAATACTCGGTTTCTACTTCCTGTGGGGTGGCGTAGTCCAATGCTTCGTGAAGTCGCTTGGTGTTCCACCAATGCACCCACCGCAAGGTGGCCAATTCGACTTCCCCCACCGATGTCCACGGGCCTTGGGCGTGAATGAGTTCAGCCTTGTAGAGACCGTTGACTGTCTCGGCGAGAGCGTTGTCATAAGAATCACCGACCGTTCCGACACTCGGCCGGATACCGGATTCCGCTAGCGCGGTGGAATACTTCAGTGACACGTACTGGCTGCCCCGATCACTATGGTGAATCAGCTGGTTTCCATGAATTCGCCCTGCAGTCGTTAACGCATGTTCCAAAGCCTCCATGGGCAGCGCACCGGTACGCATCGTCGAGCGTGTAGCAACACCAACAATTTTTCGGCTGAATACATCCACGACAAACGCGGTGTAGGCGAATCCTGACAGGGTGCGAACGTAGGTAATGTCGGCAACCCACAACCTGCCTGGTGCCTGCGCACGGAAGTTTCGGCACACAAGGTCTGGGCGATGATCCGGTGTCTTCGGGCTAATCGTTGTCACAGGGGTTCGCCCACGTCTGCGGCCAGAAACACCTGCTAGCTTCATCAGACGTGCAGTCTTGTCACGACCGATATGAAAGCCTTCACGGTTCATCGCGTGCCACATTTTGCGGATACCGTAAACCGAGAAATTCTCCGCATGCACGCGTTGAATCTCTGGGATAAGCAGGCTATCGCTTAAGGCTCTTGCGCTGGGTACACGTGTAGTGGCTTTGCGGTAGCCGCGGGCAGTAATGAATCCACGATCTGCTTGTTTAAGGACTCGGCAGATGGCCTCGACCCCAAACTGATCTTTATACGCGTCGATGTAAGAGATCATTTGGTCGTGGGTCGGTCGAGTT
>NZ_KV788252.1:0-18707 GCF_001807225.1 Corynebacterium sp. HMSC05E07 | reverse complement strand
ACTGCTACCAAATAGCCGGTCGCAACACCCAAAATACGACATGCCATATCAAGCCTATTCGCTCGAAGAAGTGCGGTGATTCGAACAGGCATGTTTTCTTCCAAACGCACAACAAGCTGCGCCCACACCCTTGCCAAGCTTTGCCCCGGACGAAGCTCAGCAGCTTGACCTAAAACGCGAAAGGTTTCCAAGCGCGAAACAGCCAGCATCTTTGGTTCCCCATCGATATCGACGACCAAGTACCAATTTCTACCCTTGTGCACAAGCCCATAAGGATCAGCCACAGCACGTTGCCGCTTCTTGTCCCCACTTCGGCGGTACAACACCTCAATTCGAGCTTCATTCCGTACAGCCTCGAGCAGACCTTCTAAGTCGCTATGGGTTTCATTGCTAAACCAGCCACTGGAATCAAGTAGAACCTTCTTGTCCAAATTATGAGTATCGGACGCTTTCGAGAATGAGACTGCGTTCATTTTCTTCTGCAACAAGGCGATGTCCTGGGCAAAACCCAAGTGTGCGAGTGAATCTGCCCCCACACCCAGAATCCTCAGCAGCTGAATCTCAGTCGGCTCCAAACGAGAAGCATTCAACCGAGACCGCCTATCGAGCACAATCCCACCATGAATACCTTGCTCCGTATAAACAGGTATCCCTGCGGCTGAGAGCGCATCAACGTCACGCAGTATTGTGCGCTGCGAAACTTCGAAATGTGACGCCAACTCGGCAGACGTAGCGCGGCCTCGTGTTTGCAACAGCAAGAGCATAGACAACAGTCGCACCGATCTCATGCCGCAATTATCGCTGGAACCAGATTCTTTTTCGGATTATGACACTCTTTGTCAGGTTTGTTTAGTCCAATGCGCTTTGGCCACGTAAACAACACCACTCACCGAGAGGAGAATGGCAATGCCAACCCCCAATCTTTTCCTGACTTATGTCTCTAATGCCGAGACCTCGACTGCCTTCTACAGCGATTTATTCGACATGCAGCCATCGTTCATCAGTCCTCGATATGTAGCATTCGAAATTTCACAGGATGTCCTGTTTGCTGTATGGACCGGCCATAACACCCACATGGAGAAACAAGCACCGCGAACGAGCGAAATAGGTTTGATGTTGGATGGACCGGCAACCCGCATTGATGAGACATACCGTCTATGGAAATCTAAAGGGGTCCAAATTGTGCAGCCACCCTACGATGACGTCTTCGGCCGCACCTTCGTAGTTGCCGACCCTGATGGAAACCTTATCCGCGTCAGCCCAGTCGATTAATTCTTAAATCGGGATCCAACAACTAGGAAATCCTCCAACACCCCAAGGAATACATTTCAGTTGGAGGATTCCAAGTGCCCTAAGCGGGAGCTAAAGCCAGGAAAGAATTAGGCACCGGCTGTCCCGTACAACGAATCCCTAAAACTGACTGGACTATGGGCCCCAGCTGCGATACATCGGGTGGCGAACTCAACCCCCAACGGGGCAACTAAAAACTAAAAATCTCGAGACACCGACCGGAACGATGTCTCGAGACTTCACACTGCAGCGGTAAGACCATTCGGACCCGCACCGACGATTATAGCCCTAGCCATCGGCTCTACCGCATTCCATCTTGCGTTCGATTCGCAGTTAGCCTGCCAAACTTTCCGGTGGCCACAACTAGTTCCAACCTGCTACCTACGTTGTATCTCTGTAATAGTCGGGCAACAGTCTTTTTCACAGTAGTTTCTGCAATTTCTAGTTCATTTGCAATCGCTGCATTGTTCTTCCCCGTGTGCAATAGCGCTAGCACTTGGCGTTCCCGCGCTGGAAGTTTTTCTACATCAGCTGCAGGAAAACTTGCAAGGTATTTACGTAGAGCGGTCGCTGATTCTGGTGAGATAGTCGTCCCACCGTGCGCAGCAGAACGCACTGCATCAATAATCTCTCCTGGCTTGGCGCTCTTCAGCACAAAGCCAAAGGCTCCGAAATTAAGCATCTCCAGCATTGCATGTTCATCATCGAACGCAGTTAAAGCAACCAACCGGCAAGGAATCTTCTCTTCCCAGATCTTTTGAGCAAGGCCTATACCACCGAGTCTAGGCATTCGTACATCACTTAAGACCACGTCGACAACATTTTTGTCTAGAACCTCAAGTGCTCCATACCCACTATCGCATGAGCCTAAGACGGTTATATCTTCCGCACTCTGAAAGTACGCTTCAAGAGTCCTTCGGAAAAAAGATTCGTCGTCCACGATTAAGAGTCTAATACTCTCAAGTTGAGCTTCCATAGTCTATCGGCATCCAGGAAGGCTCGGAATATTTTCACAAATTATCCATTGCGTCGCAATCAAGTCGATAAATTCTGCAAGTAAAATCATGGAATAAACTCCTTTTCATTCGTAATTGGAATTGATAAAATAACCTGCCAGTAGTCTGTGTCACTGACAAATCTGGCATCACCACCAATTGAAGCCATTCTGCTGAGTATGCTATCCACACCAACACCCGCCCCTACAGAGAGCCTGGAGTTTTCACTTCGGCTGCAAGAATTAGCGACGACGACTATCAGACTCTTCTCCGCCGCGATTGCGGAAATTTCCACTTCTGCATTAGGAGGAGCATGTTTGACAAGGTTTGCTATCACTTCGTTGAGGGCCAGGGCAAACGCAGTTTCTACTGTTCGAGGGAAACGCATATCTGTGGAAATCCCGGTGTATGCAAGCCGATATCCGGCGTCTCGAAGAAGTTTCGCTGATTCAGAAATAGAAGTACCTACACTTGAAGTGTTCCATGCCCCAAGGCCTACTCCCGATTCAGATGGCTGCATGTTGATCAAATGCTCTACGAGCTGACGAAGGTCTTCAATTGCGGAACGACCAGCTTCAGCAATATCATTTAAATGCTTTTCAGCCTCATGGCTGTTAGTATCCATCCGGGCTAATTCTGAGTGCATTGAAATCATGGTCAATGTACGAGCCAAACTATCATGAAGATACCGCGCGATATTTATGCGTAACTCATGCTGAAGCTGCTTCTGTTGGGTCACTTGATGTTTTTGTTTTCGGTCTATACTTGCTCTCGATTGGCCAATAATAAATGCGCCTCCAAAACAGAGAAGCTCAAAGAGAACACCCGGCAAATCCTCCACCTGTGGATTAAAGTCGCGACTAACAACATACCCGAACACCAGCCATTCAACTGCAAGTATCACTGCGATAATGATGCATCCACGTGCGACTGCAAATTCGATGGCAATATAGGCGAGAACACCAGAAAGCAATGTGTGGTCAGCCATACCCGTATACCAAAGCCCCGAAGCAAAAAGTGGAAGAACTACCGAGAAACCTGGATACAGTCTTATAACAACCAAGACCAGAAATCCCACCATTTGAAGGCCTAGGTTTCCCAGATCGGCTCCCGGAAAAATAAACAGCGAAGCGACGATAACGAAAAGACCGAAAACCACTTCAGCCAGTTGCTTTTGGACAATCCATTTCCCAATCGATCGCAGCCTTGCGATTATCACGAGCCTAACCCATCCTATTTTGCGCGTTCGGACCCTATGAACATAAAAGTTAAGTAGTCCCGTTTAATAAACTTACTGTTCAGCGGACAAATTCGCCACACCTGTAACAGTTGAAGCACCAGGTACACTTTGATAATACGCGGCCTTCGCGGCGAAGCCTTTAGCCCCGTGTTTCAGACCGAGTAGATTAGGCCATCCTGCCCTGAGCCTACTTGGATTGCTCTATCCTTACCGCCCATTCCTGTGTGGTCACAACCGTCACTACCTGTAGTCAAGAATCTACGGTATGCGAGCGGAACCTTGATTCATAAGCTCGAGGAGTGATGCTGGTTGTGCAGCAGTAACACGGATACTTTTCCCTGTATAGGTTGTGATTCGAATTGTCGCCGGTCCCGAATGGTAGGACAACGAACCCTCGATAAAATGAATGCCTAATGTGGCACGCTCAGACAGAGGAGAACTAGTTAGCACTTCAATACTCTTAATCTCGTCGGTGTCGAATGTCCTTAGTGGAATCCATAATGCAGAAATCTTAATGCGGTTCGGACTTGCATCAATTGAGATATTAAATGTAAAGAGCGCAAGGATTAATAAAGCCAGAATTACAGCTCCGACAACATCATTATTCCAGAAAAAATACGCGCAAATAACCAACAAGACAATAAGAATCACGTACCTTGGTATATTAAAGCCGAACACTCTTGAGTGATAGTGCGAACCAGGTATAGACATCAGAAATATCCTTTCCTACTTCCCTAAATGGAAGTAAAGCGTATAAAGCAACGGTAGTGATAACTAGAGAGAACGACGTTATCCCCATTAAAATTGCAATTCCTCCGTGCAGGATGAGCACCATGACAATTGCAACGGCTTTCCATTTTGAAGACGCAAACACCGAGATTCCAATAAACAGTTCAAATGCAATCGTCCCCCACGTGACCATGAAAACCAGAAACGGAAGCTCCAAGAGCGGGGAAATCACACTCTCT
This sequence comes from Corynebacterium sp. HMSC05E07, assembly GCF_001807225.1. NCBI lineage: Bacteria > Bacillati > Actinomycetota > Actinomycetes > Mycobacteriales > Corynebacteriaceae > Corynebacterium > Corynebacterium sp. HMSC05E07. The sequence continues at coordinate 14,214 of NZ_KV788252.1, read as the reverse complement.
CGAAGGCCTGTAAGCCCGAAGAATGGGGATACCAAGTCATAGAACACTTCAGTACCATTCATCCAGTTGTCCACCCTAATTTTTGCTACTGATGCATTTATGTATAGGAATGAAACCTGAATTTTCAAGAGAAGGAATGAATAGTAGGCCATATAATGACCTACGCTAAATCTTCGGCCTGCTGAACGCTGCAAGATTTTCGCAACGACCAAAATGGTGCAAATCAAACTTGCATTTAGTCCAATTTGATCGCCTCCATCAGGAACAATCGCAGTGTTATGCAAAGAGAAGTAAATCCAAGTGACACCAACTATCCCGACTCCGCCTGAAAGTAACTACACTAGCGATAGCTACAAGATTCTTACGTTTCATGTTCCTCTTCCTTCTGTATTAAGTATTGAGTCTTAATCTCTCAACGAATTGTGAACACCTTGGATTCTGCCGCTTGTAAAAATAGTAAGATTTTCAACTAGTCGGCTACCAGTCTGACCCAGTTTGAGACTGACGTTGTGAGTTCCCCGTCATTCGAAATCTCAGTGTGCAGAGAGGTGCAATTTCCGCACCTTTCCAAACTTCCAGTTTTGCGCACAAACTCATTTTAGGGTCGACTCGACAGCTCGGCTATAGAATCGGAAAAAGATACCAAGGTACACCCTAGGCAGAGGGGGAGCGTTTGGAGCCGGTAAACCAGTGCCCCGTCAGCCGGAGTAAGCGAGATATCACAGCGGTAGTAGAGGGGCTCCCTTTTTCTTCTGCAACCACCATAAGGCGGGGTGTGGGCATGGCAGTTCTGCAGGCAACCACACCCCTTTTTCTAGTCGTCCTCGCCTAGAAGAGTTTTCACGGCCGTATTTATTGGCTCGGTGATCCCGGCCTCGGCGAGCGCGTTACGCACGAGCTGGCGGTGTTTCTGAAAACCATAGTTTCCCGCCTCCACCCCGGCTGCAACTTCCTCAGCTTTGGCTGCGAGATCAACTAGCTGCGTATGCAGCGGATCGGCCGAGTCGAACTTCGGGATCGGCAAGCGCCATACGTTTTTATCAATGTGCCGACCCCCGAACAGGCCACGGGACTGGTATGCCGCTACCAGCTCGATCGTCACCGGTGCGTTAAGGATAGCGGTGAGGTACTTTGCCTCATCCGCACCACTAGCCGGAAGCCAGTACAGCGCGTGCTCTGTGAGAGCACGAGAATTGGCGAGTCGTGCTGCTGCAATAGTGTTTCCCGATGCCGTGTAGACCCAAAACGAACTACGAGATCGAGATCATGCAATAAAACTATTGCCTTCTCGACGTTTGGCAACCAAACCTAAGCAAACATCAAGCCTGGGATCGACTGCTTACACATCAAGACGAAGAGTCTAAACAAGGCTGCCAAATCAGAACTACGAGCAAAATGCTTTGCTGACACCATCGAAAACAAAATTCGAAAGACGTGTCGACCGCCGAGAGCGGGAGCTAGGATGTAAATCCCCACACTTACAATCCTCGACCGCTAAAGTTCAGAAAAAGAAAGAAACCGGAGCTCACATACCCTTTCGAGTTTGTTACCTCCGGTGTCACAGTTTGTTTAACTGCTCAGCGTGCCCGGGGCGGTGTCTGGTTCGGAGACATCGTTCCGCATGTCTCATGAGATCGTTCCGGTCCAACCAGCACCAATGTCTCACCACATCGATCCGGTTGAAAACCCTGAAGCTAAAACTGCCCAGACACGACGAAAAGCGATGTCTCGAGACATCGATCCTCTGTAGCTTTCCGCACCGAAGCGGGGGGACTCTGAGAGTACGCCCGTGCGAGGCCCAGCACTGGTGCTTCTAGCGCCTTCAGGAGCAGTTCTAGGTGTGGGTCGCTAACAACTAACGGCAACTGAGGCCGGAACCAGGTCCCGGTTATTGTGTTGAAAGCCCGCAAACGGGGCACAATCTTGGCCCGCACAGTCGCCTGACCCTCGGAGTACTCGCGACGTTGCGGATGCCCGATTTTCGGGAGCCTGGGGCACTTGAAAACGAAAAATCTCGAGACACCGACCGGAACGATGTCTCGAGACTTCACAGCGTGCCCGGGGCGGGACTTGAACCCGCACGTCCTATAAGGACACTGGCACCTGAAGCCAGCGCGTCTGCCAATTCCGCCACCCGGGCAGGGTTTAGATGTCTTGGCGACCAGCTAACTTTAGCACGCAGCCCCGTTGAATCGACAAATCCGCTGGCAAAGCCGAACTTTTTCCTGAATACACAGGGAACTTTGGGCCGCGCGTCTACGTTAAATAGAGGAAAGCCACCTATACTGATCGCTGCTATATCGCTGTATCCCACCGTCGCGGTGAGATATTTCCCTGGAACATCCTGAAAGGAGGACGGCACTTCCCCATGGCATTGCTCGAGAAACTCGCCAAGCTGGATTCCTCCCTGCAGCGCGGATTGGACAACGGCATGGCCTTTGTCTTTGGCGGCAAGGTCGTCCCCGCAGAGATTGAGGAACTCCTCAAGCAAGAGGCGCAGGACAACCTGTCCCGCGGTGATGACGGCAAGCTGTACAGCCCCAACGTCATGACCGTCGGTGTGTCCTCCAAAGACATTGAGAACCTCTCCCAAGACCGGGATATTCCTTCGGATTTGTCTGACCAACTCACCCGCTTTATTCGCAACAGTGGCTGGTCCTTAGCTGGGCCGGTCATCGTGCGAATTGCGGAGGAGTCGGGACTGCGCACGGGCCAATTGCGCGTGTCTTCCTTTTTGGACCACGAGCCCACCGAGGAAACGGGATTCGACGCGATTTTCCACCACGACCATGGTCAGGAGGACTCTATGACCCAGCCGCACAACGCCGACGAGGCAAAGACCACCGCTTTCATGGTGCCGAACCCCAACGAGCCTGCGCCCACCCCGCAGGGCCCGGCGGTGACGCTCATGCTGCAGGACGGTTCCTCCCGCGTCTACCACGTGCGCGAAGGCTCCAACATCCTCGGCCGCAGCAACGACGCTGACCTGCGCCTACCAGATACGGGTGTCTCCCGCCAGCATGCGGAAATCACGTGGAATGGCCAGGATGCAGTGCTGGTGGATCTGCAGTCCACGAACGGCACCACGGTCAACGACACCCCGATCGAGAACTGGCTGCTTGCCGACGGCGACGTGATCACCCTCGGCCACTCCCACATCGAGGTCCGCATTACCGGCCTTGAGAACCAGAATTATTAAACCCCAGTTCCCCCTAGAGTAAGGACCTTCCATGGACTCGGTTGTGCTGCTGTCGCTGCGCATCGGCCTGCTGGTGTTGCTGTGGCTGTTTATTCTGGTCGCACTCAACGCCATGCGCCGGGACGCCAACAAGGCGGCCGGTGTGTACCAGGCATCGGCCCCGGTGAAGGGGTCACAGAGGCGCCGCGAAGCGCCGCGTGAAATCGCCATCGTGGATGGGCCCCTGCGCGGTTCCCATATGGAACTCGGCACCCTCGAAGACTGTACGATGGGCCGCGCACAAGACTGTGACTTTGTCACTGGTGATGATTTTTCTTCCGGTCACCACGCTCGCCTGTTCCGTCGGGGCAGCGAGTGGTTTGTGGAGGATCTGGAGTCCCGCAACGGCACCTTCGTCGGTGGCGCCCGTATTGACCAGCCGGAACGCGTCGGCGTGGGCTCGGATATCAAACTTGGTCGAACGACCGTGAGGTTGATGGCATGACTTTAAGCCTGAAATTTACTGCAGTAACGGACCGCGGCTTGGTCCGTGGCAACAATGAGGATTCCGCCCACGCGGGCCCACATTTGTTGGTGCTGGCGGACGGCATGGGCGGTCACGCCGCTGGTGAGGTGGCCTCCACCACCATGGTGGAGCACATGGCTTCTCTCGAGCGCGATCCAGGCGACAATGACATGCTGGCCCTGCTTGGCGCGGCCGCCGAGGATGCCAATGCTGCCATCCGTGCGCACGTGGATGAGCATCCGGAGACCGAAGGAATGGGCACCACCCTCACGGCCATGCTCTTCAACGGTTCCACGTTCGGCGTGTGCCACGTCGGTGATTCCCGCGGCTACCGTTTGCGCGAGGGCAAGCTATCCCAGATCACGAAGGATGACACGTACGTGCAGTCCCTCGTTGATGAGGGCAAGCTCGACCCGGAGGATGTCTCCTCCCACCCGCAGAAGTCCCTGATCCTTAAGGCCTACACGGGTCGGCCGGTGGAGCCGACGCTCTTTACGCTGGATGCCCAGCCGGGTGACCGCATTCTGCTGTGCTCAGATGGTCTGTCGGACCCGGTGACGGCATCAACCATTGAGCGGGCGCTGGGACAGGGCTCGGTGGAGGAAGCCTCCATCATGCTGCGCGATCTCGCGCTGCGCTCGGGCGGTCCGGACAACGTCACCATCGTGGTGGCGGAGGTCGTGGACGCCGTGCTTGACGACGCCTCCCCCATCACCGTCGGCGCCATCCAAGGCGTAGTCCCGGAGCCGACGCACCCGGATTCCTCCGCGAGCCGCGCAGCAAAGCTGGTCTCGCCCCCAAAAGCGAAGGCCGCTGAGGTCACGCCCCGAGAGGATTCCGAGGAAGAACCGCAGCGGCCGCCGCGACGCAGCCGGGTGGGCTGGAAGGTCATCGCCTCCCTCGCTGTGGTGCTGGTCATCGTGATCAGCGGCGGGTTGTGGATGAAAAATCACCTGGCCAACAACTATTACGTGACCACGGATGAGGAGGAGGTCCTCACCATCCAGCAGGGCGCGGATTTTGAGATTTTTGGCCGTCCGCTGCACCACACGTATCAGCATGCGTGCCTGAGTGAGAAGAATGCGCTCAAGCTGGGCCGCGATGACTGCGGGGGCGACTATGCCCCGTTCAAGCTCGCGGATTTGCCGGAGTCAGAGCGCGCCGCGGTGGGCAATCTGCCTGCGGGGTCCTATGACGAGGTGCAGACGCAGCTGTCGCGGCTGTCGGAAAAGGCGTTGAAGCCCTGCGCGAAGGCGACGTCAAAGGAAGCGGAAGTGGGCACAAAAAAGAGCACAGATAAAGGCTCGGCCACGGACACCAAGAAGGACGCCGCCACGCCCGCACAGGGCAAGTGCCGGGAGGTGAAGTAGGTGAGCAAGCTCTTTTCTCGTGGAACGGAGTTCGGCCTACTCGTCCTCGCCACGCTGGTCTTTGCCATCACCTTGGTGAGCTTGGAGCTCTCCCAGGGCAACGTGCTGACCCTTGATGTCCTCTACCTCATCGGTGGTTTCATCGGTGTCTTTGCCGTGGCACACCTCGTGCTGTGTTTCTTGGCGCCCTATGCGGACCAGATCATGCTGCCCATCGTCGCGATCCTTAACGGCATTGGGCTCATTATGTTGCAGCGCCTCGATCTGGCCAGCGGTGGTGGGCTCGCCGTGCGCCAAGTGCTGTGGACCGTGGTAGGCCTTATCCTCTTTGCGCTGGTGCTCGTCCTGTTGCGGGATCACCGATCGTTGACCCGGTATTCCTATATTCTCGGCGCGCTCGGCCTCATCTTGCTGGCGCTGCCACTGGTGTGGCCGCAGCCGCCGGGCGTAGAGGCCCGCATCTGGCTGTGGCTCGGGCCCTTCTCTATTCAGCCGGGCGAGTTCTCCAAAATCTTGCTGATTTTGTTCTTCGCCATGCTGCTCACCCAGAAGCGCTCCCTGTTTACGGTGGCCGGCTATAAATTCTTGGGCCTGTCCTTGCCGCGTTTGCGCGACCTCGCCCCCATTCTCATCATCTGGGGCATCGCCATCGTCATCATGGGCATCTCTAATGACTTCGGCCCGGCTCTGCTGCTCTTCAGTACCGTGCTCGGCATGCTGTTTATGGCCACCAACCGCGTGAGCTGGCTGCTCATCGGCGTCATCCTCGTGGGCATTGGTGGCTTCGGTATCTACCAGGTTTCGGAGAAAATCCAGCAGCGCTTCTCCAACTTCCTTGACCCGCTGGGCAACTATGACACCACCGGCTTTCAGCTTTCCCAAGCGCTCTTCGGCATGTCCTCCGGCGGCATTACCGGCACCGGCCTGGGCCAGGGCCACCCGGACATGGTGCCGGTGGCGCACTCGGACTTTATCCTGGCAGGCATCGGCGAGGAATTCGGCTTGGTCGGCCTCGCCGCGGTGCTCATCCTCTTTGCCATGCTCGTCTCCCGCGGTTTCCGCACCGCGCTGACCTGCCGTGATACCTATGGCAAGCTGGTGGCCTCCGGGCTCGCGCTGACGCTGGCCGTCCAGGTCTTCGTCGTCACCGGCGGCATTTCCGCCCTCCTGCCCATGACGGGCCTCACCACACCGTTCATGTCTGCCGGCGGCTCCTCGCTCATGGCCAACTACATGCTCTTGGCGCTGCTGCTGCGCATTTCCAATGCGGCACGTCGCCCGGCGCGCGAGTTGACCTCCAACGCACCGAGTGACACGTCCATGTTCCCCGCCATCCAGGAGGCCACCCGATGAATAAATCGATCCGCCTCGTCTCCCTCTTTGCAATCCTCCTCACCGCCGTACTCCTTGTGAACCTCACGGTGGTGCAGGCATTGTCGGAGGATAAGTACGCACATAATCCCAAGAATGTCCGCGGTTACCTTGAGATGCGCACGACGCCGCGCGGCCAAATCTTCGCGGGCGATACCGTGCTGGCGCAGTCCACCGCGGATGAGAACGGCAACTACTCGCGCTCCTACCCCACTGATTCCCCAGCCTTTGCCGATGTCACCGGTTACCTCTCGGAGCGCTTCGGCGCCTCCCAGCTGGAGGCCTCGCAGAATGACATCCTCAACGGCAAGGACGACTCGCTGTTGGCACACAACTGGCTCGATATGCTCTCCGGCAAGCCGCAGAAGGGTGCCAACGTGGAGGTCACCATCGACCCAGCGCTGCAGCAGGCAACCTACGACCAGCTGGCCGGCCCAGGCTACAAAGGCGCGGCCGTAGCCATCCAGCCCTCAACGGGCAAGATATTGGCCATGGCCTCCACGCCCAGCTTCAACGTCTCCGACCTCGTCGGGGACAACGCGGCCGAAACGTGGGATCAGCTGCAGAATCAAGAGGGCAATCCGCTCATCAACCATGCCACGCAAGACACCCTGCCCCCCGGGTCCATTTTTAAGATCATCACCACGGCCGCTGGCCTCAACAACGGCTTTAACCCGGACTCTACGCTGACCGGCGCGGCGTCCATCACGCTGCCGGATACGGTCACGGAGCTGACCAACGACGGCAACCGAGCCTGCGGCGGCGCGGAGAGCGTCACCCTACATACGGCCTTCGCGCTGTCCTGCAACACGGCTTTTGCGCAGATGTCGGAGAGCATCGGCGCCGATGAGCTGCGTAAATATGCGGAGGGCTTCGGCGTGGGTGAGAAGTACTCGCTCGGTGTGGAGACTTCCGCTGGTGCGCTGGGCGATCTTGGCGACGGCGCCCAAGTCGCCCAATCCGCGATCGGCCAGCGCGACGTGACCATGTCCGCCCTGCAGGCGGCCATCATGGCCGGGACCATCGCTAACCAGGGCAAGCGCATGGAGCCCTACCTCATTAACCGCATCACCGATGCCCAGATGAATGAGCTTCGCACGACTCAACCACGTCAGGCAGCCGAAGCTGTCAGTGAAGAGACGGCCAACACCATCAAGGACCTCATGTTTGCCTCCGAGCACAGCACCTATGGCTATGACGGGAACGGTTTTGCCTCGAAGACCGGTACCGCCGAGCACGGCGAGGGCCTTGCCCCGCACGCGTGGTACGTGGCTTTCGACCCGGACAAGGATATCGCGGTGGGCGTCGTGGTCAAGGACGGCGGGCACCTAGGCCAGAATGCCTACGGCAGCCAAGTCTCCGCGCCCATCGGCCGCGCCATCCTGCGCGCATACGGAGGTGAGCAGTAGTGAATAGCGCTGAGAACAAAGAACACCTGCAAGCACTCATCGGCAACGATTACCGGCTGCAGTGGATCGTCGGCCACGGCGGCATGTCCACCGTGTGGCTGGCTGATGACGTCCGCCATGACCGCGAAGTGGCCATCAAGGTCCTGCGCCCGGAATTCTCCGACAACTCCGAATTCCTCTCGCGCTTCCGCAACGAGGCCCAAGCAGCAGAATCCATCACGTCGGACAACGTCGTCGCCACCTATGACTACCGCGAGCTCGAGGACAACGGCCGCGCTTTCTGCTTCATGGCCTTGGAATACATCCGCGGCGAATCCCTCGCCGATCTGCTGGCCCGCGAAGGCGCGCTGCCGGAAACGCTTGCGCTTGACGTCATGGAGCAGGCCTCCCACGGCCTGTCCGTCATCCACAACATGGGGCTCGTGCACCGCGACATCAAGCCCGGCAACCTCATGATTACCCAAAACGGGCAGGTCAAGATCACCGACTTTGGCATCGCCAAGGCAGCCGCAGCCGTCCCGCTCACCCGCACCGGCATGGTCGTGGGCACCGCCCAGTACGTCTCCCCCGAGCAGGCCCAAGGCCTCGACGTGGGCCCGGCTTCCGACGTCTACTCGCTCGGCGTTGTGGGCTATGAGATGCTCGCCGGCAGTCGCCCCTTTAGCGGCGATTCCTCGGTATCGGTGGCGTTGGCGCATATTAGTCAGGCGCCGGAGCCCTTGTCGACGTCGATAAGCGCGCCCACCCGGGAACTGATCGGCCTTGCCCTGCGCAAGGACCCGGGCACCCGCTTTGCCGACGGCAATGAATTCACCAACGCCATCTCGGCCGTACGCCAAGGCCAGCGCCCGCCGCAGCCGAAGTCCGCCGCGCTCGCGCCCCCGGCCGCCGAACCCTCGCCCTCCGCCTCGACGGAAATGCTGGCCAACATGGCCAACCCGACCACGGTGCGCCCAGCCGCCGAACCCCCAGCCAAAAAGGGCGGATTCGGCACCGGACTGCTCATCGCCGTGGCCATCGCCGCCCTCGTGGCAATCGGGCTCGCCGGTTATAAATTCTGGAACGACAACTCCGCCGACCCAGTCCCAACCCCCACGGAGCAGCCGACGGAAATCATCGTGACGGAAACCGTAACGCCGGAAGAACCCACCTCCACAACTCCAGAAACCATCGAGGTGACCACGGAGGAGGAAGAACCCCCGGCACCCGTGACCGTCACCGAGACGCACTCCGTGATCTCCACCCCGACCCCAGAGATCACGACACACCAACCCACACCCGAGGTTGCCACGCCCGAAGAGACACAACCGCAGGTCAATGACACCCCAACGGACACACCCGAACTAGACTCACAGGACAACCCCACCGAAGAATCCGCACTACAGGGAGACCAATAACCCACCATGCTCAGTGATCGGTACAACCTCCGCCAGTCCATCGGCACCGGCGGCATGTCTGAGGTCTACAAAGCCGACGACACCGTCTTGGGGCGCACCGTCGCCGTGAAGATGCTGCGCCCCGACATGGCGCGCGACGTCAACTTCCGCGAGCGCTTCCGCCGCGAGGCCCAGAACTCGGGCAAGCTCAACCACCCGAACATCGTGGCCGTCTTCGATACAGGTGAGAAGGACGTCGACGGCATGTCGGTGCCCTACATCGTGATGGAATACGTTCAGGGCCGCACCTTACGTGACATCGTCCGCGAGGATGGCCCCATGCCGGTGGCGGAAGCCGCCCGCGTGCTCAAGCCCGTCGCGGACGCCCTGCAGTCCTCCCATGAGGCGGGCATTATTCACCGCGACATCAAGCCGGCAAACATCATGCTCACCAACACCGGCCAGGTGAAGGTCATGGACTTCGGCATTGCTCGGGCGCTCGATGACTCGACGTCCGCGATGACGCAAACCTCTGCGGTGATTGGCACCGCGCAGTACCTCTCGCCGGAGCAAGCTCGGGGCAAGCCTGCCGACGCCCGCTCCGACGTCTACGCCCTCGGCTGCGTCATGTACGAAACGGTCACGGGCCGCACCCCGTTTGAAGGCGAGACCCCGTTCGCCGTGGCCTACCAGCACGTGCAGGAGGACCCAACCCCGCCGTCGGAGCTCATCACGGAGTCACTGACGGAGCAGCAGCGCCTCGGTGTCGATGCCGTGGTGCTCACCGCCATGGCCAAACACCCGGCGGATCGCTACCAGTCCGCGTGGGAGATGGGCGATGACCTCGACCGTTTGGCGCAGGGTCAGATTCCGGAGGCGGCGCGCTCGCACGTGAATGAGGAGGATCACCCCACCACGATGGTGGCTCCGGTCTCAGCGCAGCACCGCGCCCCGGTGGCGTCGACAAGGCCTAGCGAAGAGGATGAAGGCGGTGGCGGCCTGAAATGGCTCGCTGCCCTGTTGGCCGCGTCTCTCATCGCCATCATTGGCTACTTTGCCTGGGATTTCTGGCAAGGTTCCCAGCAGGAGGCCCGTGAGCGCGAGCAGGCTCAGGAAGAGGCTGCGCAGCGCGCGAACATGGTCGTGGTGCCCAAGGTGGCGAATCGCCCGCGTAACGAGGTCGTGGAGGAGCTGGAGAAGCTCGGTCTGCTCGTGACGGTCAATGAGGAGCCGAGCCCTGATATTGCTCGCGGCAAGGTCATCCGCGTGAACCCGGCTGAAGGTTCTGAGCTGCAGAAGAATTCCTCGGTCACGGTGACCGTGTCCTCTGGCAAGGAGATCACTGAGGTTCCCGACCTCACCGGTATGACCGTGGAGGAGGCCACGCAGGCGCTTGATGACGCCAACCTCGAACTCAACACCGACGTTGAGCAGGTCCATGACGAGGCTCCACGCGGACAGATCGTGTCCCAGAACCCGGCGGGCGGCGCGCAGCTCTCGAAGGGCTCCAAGGTTCACATCACGGTGTCGAAGGGCCAGCGCGAGGTCAGCGTTCCCGATGTCTCCGGTATGGATCGCGATAGGGCCGTGGAAATGCTGAGCTCGATGGACTTCGATGTCTCGGTGTCGACGGTGGATTCCGAGCTGCCGGAAAATCAGGTCATCAAAATCGCTGAAAAAGACCAGAAACTGCCTAAGGGCGCCCCAGTCACCATCGAGGTGTCGAACGGCATGATGATTCAGGCACCGGATTTGTTGCACTCCACGCAGAGTGAGGCAGAGTCGGCGCTGCGTGCTAAGGGCTGGACGGGATCGCTGGACGTCGGTGAACCTATTGCTACGTCGAACCCAATCGACACCGACAAGATCGGCTGGGCTTCCGCCAGCCGCGGCGATGTCATCCGGAAGGATGCCGTCATCCAGGTTCGCTTCTGGGAATTCGACCCAGCCGCGCTGCTGCCGCAGTAGCTGCTAAGGTATCCCACAGATTAAACCCCCTATTCAAAGGTGTAGAAATGCCAAAGTCCAAGATCACGACGGAGGGCTCCGCGCTCCCCCAGTCCTCCAGCTCTGCTACTAACCGCACCCCGGTCAAGATCAACTCTGAGGGCACCCCGAAGTGGTACATCGCCATCATGCTCGGCCTCATGCTCATTGGCCTGCTGTGGCTCGTGGTGAACTATCTCGCCGGTGAGTCCATCCCGTTCATGCACGAGCTTGGCCCGTGGAACTACGGCATCGGCTTCGGTCTAGCCATCATTGGCCTGCTCATGACGATGGGTTGGCGTTAGTTTTACACGCTTAAAACACGGAAGCGATGAACTCCTCGAGGTTCTATAGCGTCGCCGGGGTCGGGTGCATCATTTTGGTGATGCTCACCGTCACGGTGGACAAAAACTTCCTTACTCCCGGCGCACTCCTACTTGCGGGCCTCGGCGTCAGCTTGACGCCGCTGGCTATCCGACGTCCCTTCGTGGCGGCTTGCGGGTACGGTGCGCTTTTTGCGTTCGCCATGTGGTGCCCCGACTGGCGGTCGTTTCTATTCCTGGCGTGGAGCCCCGTCATCGTAGGCATTGTGGCTTTTCAAAAGCGCTGGTTGTGGGCAGTTCCCCTGGCGGTGGTGTACACGTACTTCATCACGACAGATCCGTCGAACAACTATCTACCGGACTTCGATCCATTTAACCTTTCGCTTCCGCTTCTCTTATATGCGGTGGCCATCGGCATTGGCGCCGCACTGCGCAGAACCCGGGACCAGCGTCTTGCCTCCGAGCAGCGCGCCGCTGAGCAACGCGAGGCTCTCATGACTGCTCTTCACGATTCCGTGGCTGCGACCTTGACCTCTGTGGTCATGCGCTCGGAAACCTTGGCGTTGACCCAAACGGATCCTTCCGCGGCCGACTCCGCGGAAGCAATCGCCGATGACGCTCGCCGGGCCATGGGCGAAGTCCGCGATCTTCTGCGAGTAATGAAGAATGAAAGCGTAACGCAGGGAGTGAAGTCGCTGGAAGAAGATCTCGACACCATGGTGAGTTTCCTATCGAGCCATGGCTTTGTGTGCGAGCCGGACATCAATCTGGGAAAGACGGGTCAGCTTGCTCTACCGCAGAAGCTCTCCCTCGTATTCTCTGAACTTGCCGTGAATATCCTCAAATATGCCCAACCCGAGTCACGCGTGAGCATCGAAGCCTACAGCACTTCTAAGAATATTGATGTGCACATCACGTCTTCGATCGCCGCACAGCAATCGCGTCAATTCATGACGACCAGCTTAGGTTTGGGTGAGATCGCCCGCCGAGTGCGGAGGGTTCATGGCACATTCGGCAGCGGAAAAGAAGCTGATCAGTGGGTCACACGCCTATCGCTTCCTGCTGCCTGCCTGAGAAAAATATAGTAAAGTGGCCCGGTAATCACCGATCTTCGAATATTAAAGGTAAAACATGCGCACTTCCCTCGCCGCGGCCACCGCAGCGCTGGCCCTTTTCTCCGCACCGGTAGCCGGTGCATCTGAACCCACCGCAACTACCGAAAACTCCACCGCTTCCGAGTCCACTGGATTCACCTTCTACAGGTCGTATGGCGCCGAATTCGCCGACCACTTCCGTTGCTCCACCAGCCCGGAGCGCTGGTGGTGCGGGGGCTAAGAGGACACCCCCTGTTCCTTCTGACTACGTATCTCCCATGAGCATTCGGGTGTTCCTCGTCGACGATGACGAGCTCGTCCGCTCGACTTTCCGCGTCTACTTCCAGACCACCGACGACATCTCAGTAGTCGGTGAGGCCACCAATGGTGCGGATTGCTTGGCCCAGATTGAGGAAACCAAGCCGGACCTCGTGCTGGCTGATATTCACATGCCTCAGATGGATGGCATTACCCTTCTGAAGCACCTTAATTCCGCGCCGAATCCGCCAACATTTTTAGCGGTCACCGCTTTCGACTCGGATGACACAATGCTCAAGATCCTGCGTGCGGGCGGCGCGGGCTACATCTTGAAGAACCAACGCCCCCGCTCCATCATCGAGGCTGTTCGCTCGGCTGTGGAGGGCGGCACCGTCATCGCCCCGGCCGCCATGCACCGTTTGGTCGACTACATCGGCGAGCCCGCCACCCCACGCGATCCCGTCGCTGCCGCCATTGAGGGCCACGACCTCCATGAGGCGGAAGTTGCCGTTCTCAAGCTGCTTCTCGCCGGCAACTCCAATTCAGAGATCGCCGCCGCCACCGGCTATTCCGAGTCCGCAGTGAAGAAGCATGTGTCGCGCCTCATCACCATCTTCGGCGCCACGACCCGCCTGAACCTGGTGACCAAGATTCTTGGCGGCACTGGCTTTTAATTTGTTGTAGTGGATCGCCGATGTCGCGGATGCCTGGTGGGGCGTCCGCGTGGGCGGTGTGGCGTTGGGGGTTAGCCTGGTCGGGGCAGGTTGTTTTGGGCTTGCTGATAAGCGGCTTGGGTGGTGATCGGTTCTGCCCAGGGCGGGATGTAGCTCACTTCACCGCGCAGGCGGAAGACGTAGCCAGCCCCGGTGGGTTTATCTGGGTCATCATCATTAATGCCGTTGTGATAAGCACACAACATCGTCAAATTCGGCGGGTTAGTTTCCCCACCGGCCTTCCACGGCACCAAGTGATGCACCTGGGCAAAATCAGCCGGCTTATTACAACCTTCCCGAGCACACGTAGGGTGCTCCGCACTAGCCATCAGGCGTTGCTCAAACCCAGCGAAGCGTTGCAAGCGGTGTAGCCATACCGGCCCGATGGTGGGGTGGATTAGGGTGACGTAGCCGATTTCCGCAAACTTGTAGTTCAAAAACTCAGCCCCGGTCATACGCCCACCATTAGTTAACTCCAGCACGATGTCGTCACCGTCACCGGAGACAATCTTGTCGAGCTTGTCTAGGGTCACCACCACGCTGGTGAGCACAGCAGGCTTTGTTCCACCATGGGTGTCGTTGAAGAAGACCTGTTTGCAAGCCTCCAGCA
>NZ_KV788251.1:0-804 GCF_001807225.1 Corynebacterium sp. HMSC05E07 | reverse complement strand
CACCGTCGCGGTCTGCGGTACCAGCTTCAACAGTGCCCGCAGTCCGCCTTGGGCCCGGTCCATCGCCTTGTCTTCCAGTGCCTCGGCGATCGAGTACAGGAACGCTAGTGCCGCGGCCTCTCCGACGTAACCGAGGATTACCGCGCCGACCGCGCTGATCGTCATCAGCAAACCAATGCCGAGCTTGCGTTTCGTGACAAGGTTTCGGATCGCTCCAGGCGCGAACGTGTATGCGCCTAGCAGCAGACCGACCCAGAACAGTACTTTCGCGGGTGTCTCGAGCCCGGACCAGTCCAGCGCCAATCCTGTTATGAGGGCTACCCCGGAGAAGATCGGTAGCAGTAGCTCAGGGTCCTTCCACCATGGCCGATCGAGCTCGTCAATCTCCGTGGCGGGTTTGTGTTCGCATCCACATGCTGAACTCATGCGTCCGCTCCCTTCTCGCCGCATCCGGGCACCGAGCACTCAGGGTCGATGCACGGGGCGTTTTCGTCGACGGCCAACGTCGCGTTTACCAGCGCGTTGAGCGCTGCCGTGAGGTGTGGATCGGCAATTTCGTAACGGGTCTTGCGGCCCTCCGGCTCGGCGACGATGATGCCGCAGTCACGCAGACAGGTCAGGTGGTTCGAGACGTTCGAGCGGGTCAGGTCCAAGTCGCGCGAAAGCACGGCCGGGTAGCTCGGGCCGTCGAGTAGGGTCATTAGAATTCGGGAACGCGTCGGATCGGCCATGGCCCGGCCGAGCCGGTTCATGACGTCGAGGCGTGAAGCAATAGTCAGCATGTGCTGAACTATACAGCGAGTG
>NZ_KV788250.1:0-770 GCF_001807225.1 Corynebacterium sp. HMSC05E07 | reverse complement strand
AGGGCATACGATGCAAGTGGATTGGGCAGGGACCAAGATGTGCCTGTACGACCCTTCCGGCACACCGGGGGTGAAAGTCAGCATTTTCGTCGCCTCGCTGCCGTATTCAGGGATGCTGTTTGCCTGTGCGTGTGTTGACCAGCGGCAGCAGTCTTGGCTTGATGCCCACCGTCAAGCGTTTGACTACTTCGGCGGGGTCTGCCAGGTTGTTGTACCCGATAACGCGTCGACGGCGTCGAACGCGATCAGCACTGCCGATAGGAATCGGAAGGTCAACGACACCTACCAGCAGTTCTTGGAGCACTACAACACAGCAGCACTTCCCACTCGCGCGCGTCGGCCGAAGGATAAAGCGAATGTAGAAGCTGCGGTAAAGATCGTCACGCACAAAGTCATCCACGCCCTTGAAGGCCACCAGTGTGTTGACTTAGACGAGCTCAACGCAAAGATTGTGGGCGTAGTTGACGCGATCAACACCTCCGTGCCGTTTCGCAGCCAGCAGTCAAGCCGCAGGGATCTCTTTGAAGAACATGAGCAACATCTCCTTGCTGACCTGCCGACAACCCCGTGGCAACACACCGAGTGGAAGCGCGCGAAAGTGGCCCCAGATTTCCATATCACGGTTTCAACCGTGCGCTACTCCGTGCCACACCAGCTTGTTGGCCGCACTGTCGATGTACGCATCACCGGGCACGTCTTAACCGTCTTTGACCAGGGGACAACCGTGGCAACACACCGAGTTTCGCATAAGCGTGGGGCCTATGTCACTG
>NZ_KV788249.1:0-45883 GCF_001807225.1 Corynebacterium sp. HMSC05E07 | reverse complement strand
GAGCAGGAGGGGCCGGGCACGTCGACGCCCTGCCATAGACTTAACGTGCCGAAGAGACACGAGTTCTCGTTCTTGGTGAACTTGTCCACCAATGCGCCGATGGAATCCTCTCCTTGCAGGAAAATGTCGAAGGGAATCTTCGGCTTGAGCGCCTCCGCCGCCTGCTGGGCAGCGCGGCGGGAGGAAAAGAGCCCCAAGGTGCGCCCGCCGGCGGCCATGATGAGCTCGCGGATCTCCTCGAGAGTTTCCGGGGATAGACCATCGCGACCTGGCTGTGGCAGGTGGCTCGCGGTATAGAGGATGCCGCTGCGGGCGGGATTAAAGGGGTAGCCCACGTCGAGGGAATCCCACGTGCCCTTCGGTAGACCCCACTGCGCTGCCATGGCATCAAACCGCCCACCCAAAGCCAGCGTGGCCGAGGTCAGCACGACGGTCTGCTCGCCAAAGAGCTTCTCATGGAGCATGCCCGCGATGGACAGCGGAGCGACGGCGAGGGTATCGGTGAGCGTGCGCTCATCGCGCTCCAGCCACACCACGTCGGCGTGGGCAGCTGGGTCCCCGGTGGCGAAGACATCAAGTATGCGGGCAATGGCCTCCACCAGGGTGCTCAAATGATTGGCTAGGTTCTGGCGCTCAGCAAACTTCTCAGGATCGGACGCTTGCTCGCCCTCCGGGGTACGGGCAATAGTGTCGCGGCAGGAGGACAACGTGTCCGCCAAGGCCATGAGCTGCTGCTTGGCTTCCTCGGGAAGGTCTGTCCAGCGGCCCGGGAGAAATTCACCGAGCAGTTGGGTGAGCTCAGCGGCCTGTTCAGTGAGGCGCTGGTCCTTTCCATTGGCGCCCAGCGATTTGGCGCGGGTAGCTGCCATCTTGAGCGCACGGCCGGTGATTTCCGCGGTAGAGACCGACGTGATGCGGCCATCGAGCTCATGCGCCTCGTCGATGATGACGACGTCATGCTCAGGCAGGATGTTCACATCTGCGACGGCGTCGATAGCCAGAAGGGCGTGGTTGGTCACGACAACGTCGACATCGGCAGCCCGGCGCCGCGCCAGTTCCGCGAAGCAGTCTTCGCCGTGGGGGCAGCGCGTCGCGCCCAAGCACTCGGCGGAGGTCACTGAGACTTGGCGCCACGCCAAGTCCGGCACGCCCGGTTCGAGATCCTCGCGGTCACCAGTCTCGGTGTCTTCGGCCCACTCGTAGACGCGCTGGACGTGGCGGCCGAGGGCGGAGGGGGAGTCGGCGTCGAGCAAGGTATCCTCACTCTCCAACTCGGAGGCGCGAGATACCTTGTTGAGGCAGACGTAGTTGGAGCGGCCCTTCATGATGGCGAAGGTAGGTTTCTTCGCCAGATGCGGTTCGAGGGCCTCGGCTAGGCGCGGAAGATCGCGTTCCACGAGCTGGCGCTGCAGGGCCAGCGTTGCGGTGGAGACGATGACGGTGCTGCCGGTTTCCTGCGCATGGCGGAAGGCGGGAACCAGGTAAGCCAAGGACTTACCTGTACCGGTACCTGCTTGCACCGCGAGGTGGCGCTCCTTCTCCAACGCGGAGGCCACCGCAGTGGCCATACGCACTTGGCCCTCGCGGCGCGCACCACCTAGGGCGGCGACGGCGGCGTCGAGAAGTTCAACCGTTGCTGAGTGCTCGTCCATTTGCCCCAGTGTAGTGCTACTCGCACGCCATGCTGCGACGGCGGGTGGCTAGGAGTCGAACCCGATGAAGCGGGTGGGCACCGCCGGCTCGTCACGGGTCAACGCCAGGCCCTCCCACGGCAGGGTGGTGATGGCCTGAGCCAGGTACTCGCGGGATTCATGGAGGGTAGGCAGGCCCTCCACAATCTCGCCGTCGCGCATGAGAGGAACAGTCATCTCGCGGGTGCTCAGGGTGCCGGTGTCCGGATCCTGGGCGTCGAAAGGCAGCACGAGCTCCTCGACGGCCACGCCGGACGAGCGGTACGTGCGCAGCGCGCGCTTGGAACCACCGCGAGACTTTTTGGAGGAAGAACGCTTGGCCACCGGATGGCCATCGACCTCGACGACCTTGTAAACCATGCCTGCGGTTGGAGCGCCGGAACCAGTGACCACGGAGGTGCCCACGCCGTAGACATCGACCGGGTCGCCGCGGAGACCAGCGATGGCAAACTCATCGAGATCGGAGGAGACCACGATCTTGGTGTTGTGGTTTCCCAGGTCATCGAGCTGCGCGCGTACGCGACGGGTAACCGCAGCCAAGTCACCGGAGTCGATGCGGACACCGCCGAGTTCTGGGCCCGCAACCTTCACGGCGGTTTCCACCCCCTTGGTGATGTCATAGGTATCGACGAGCAGCGTGGTGTCCACACCGAGGGTCTCGATCTGGCCGCGGAAGGCAGCCTCTTCATTGGGGGTGCCATCCTCGTTGACGTGGGCCAGCGTCCAGGAGTGCGCAGCAGTTCCCGATACTGGGATGTCATAGCGGTAGCCCGCCTCCAGGTTAGAGGTGGCCTCGAAGCCCGCCAGGTAGGCAGCGCGCGCGGCAGTCACTGCGGCATACTCGTGCGCGCGGCGCGAACCCATTTCAATGATCGGGCGGCCATCAGCCGCTACGACCATGCGAGATGCCGCGGAGGCCACTGCGGAATCAGAGTTCATGATGGAGAGGAGGACCGTCTCCAGGATGAGGCACTCACCGAAGGTACCGCGCACCGTCAACAGCGGGGAGTAAGGGAAATAGATTTCGCCTTCGCGATAACCATCAATCTGACCGGAGAAACGATAATTGGCCAGGTAGTCCTTGGTCTGCTCATCGAGGAAATCCATCTCTGCCAGCTGCTGGGCTGTGAAGCGGAAGTCTCGCACCGCGCGCAGCACGCGCTCGGTTCCAGCGACGACGCCATAGCGCCGCTCGTTGGGCAGGCGGCGAGCAAAGACCTCGCAGGCAACTGTGCGGTGTGCAGAGCCATCACGGAGCGCTGCCTGCAGCATGGTGAACTCGTATTTGTCGGTGAGGAGGGCCGTGGAACGGTCAGAAGGAGCGCTTCCGGTCTCCACAACGTGTTCTGAGGTATTAGTCACATCAAAGATGCTACTCAGTGTGCCGCGAAAATTCAGTAAAACTATTCTTCGAGCTGGATGACTACGTAGACTTCGCCGTCACTGTAGGCCACGCCGACGGCGGCGGTGCTCATGCGGCGATCCCGAAGCGCAGCAAGGTGGGAGGGGGACTGGCGGAAGGCCTCGACAAATTCATAGCCGCTGGCTTGGTCGAGCGGAAGGTGGTGCTGCACCATCTGAACATTCTCATCCGCAGGTTTCTGGCTGTGTGTCACCGCGTTGCATTCGGCCTTTTCGCGAGCAGCGGTCTGGCGTTCGATCCACGGCAGCAGGGGCCCTTGATTGTCTTCCTTGCGCCACTCATTGAGGGCCTCGATGAGGTCAGTTTGAATATCCTGGAGCTGACGCTGCACGTAAACCTCAGGGAGCTCATAGTCGCACGCTGCTGGTGCCGGTTCGGGGGCCGGAGTGTCCTTCGAGCTGCCATCCTGTGAGGGACTAGTCAGGCTGATGATCGCGGTAACAAGGGTGCCACCGAAGACGACGGCAGTCAGGACACGCTTCAGGAGCAGCACGAGGTCATCTTTGGCCGGGCCGCGTCCGGCGAGGAGATCCGTCACGACGGTGGGGAGGAGAAAAGTGTTCATCGAAGTGCAGCCATCTGGAAGTGAAGTCACATATTGAGTCCCCGCTAGTATAGCGGCTCACAACGCCGGATTTTTTGGCTAGGGTGGAGGGCATGAATGCGCACCAAGAAACCTCCGCGGGCGTGGTAATGAGTTCGCCCATGGCCACCCCGGAACTGGATGAGGCTATTGAGGTCGACGTTGCCACGAGCGAAAACCTGCCGTGGATGTGCATCGTCTGGGATGATCCCGTCAACCTCATGAGCTACGTTTCCTATGTCTTTCAGACGGTCCTGGGCTATGACAAGAAGCGGGCTAACGAACTCATGATGCAGGTCCACACCGAAGGTAAAGCCGCCGTGTCTAGCGGTGAGCGCGATAAGGTTGAGGCCGATGTGAAGAAGCTCCAGGTCGCCGGCCTGTGGGCCACGATGCAGCAGGCGGGCTAAGGAGAAGAAACAGTATGCAGGCGTGGAAGAAGAAAAAGTCTCTCATGCGCGGTGCTAAGTTCACCGCTGTTTTCGAGCCAATGGAGCGCGAGGTCATTGGGGATCTCACCGCGACGGTCTCCGAAGCCATCATCGCCCGCGCCCAGTCCGCGCCGAAGGATGAATTGGCGGACCTTGTAGATATGCCCACCGGTCACACGGAGGCCCCGGAGGATCCTTCGCTGGCTCGCCTCTTCCCGGATTTCCAGAAGCCCGGCGATGAGGAATTCGATGGTGATAATTCCCTGCTGCGCTCGCTGCACGAGAATGATATTGCCCGCGCCAAGCTGGAAAACCTCCAAATCATCAACGAGGCGCTAGGCCCCACCGGTGGCGTGGAGGTCACCGTCAGTGAGGAGGAGGCCCACGCCTTCCTCGCCGGACTCAATGATTTGCGTCTTTTCGTTGCGGCGGGGGATCTTGATGACCATTCCCAGGGCGCAGACCGCGACACCCTCGTCGAGTGGCTGGCCTTCTGCCAGGACTCTTTGCTCAACGTCATTCTGGATTAAGCCCATGCGGAGTTTGCCCGAGATCGGATTTTCTGTCGGCCACGCCACGCGCGAGGATACTGGGGTTACCGTCATCTATTGTGGCGAGCACGGCGCAGTGGCCAGCGTTGACGTGCGCGGCGGCGGCCCCGGCACGCGCGAGACAGACTTGTTGGAGCCGCACAATACCGTCGAGCGTATCCACGCCCTAGTGTTGGCCGGCGGCTCGGCTTTTGGCTTGGCAGCCGCGGACGGAGTCATGCGCGAGCTTGCGGAGGCCGGGGTCGGTTTTCCCGTCTTTGGCGAGGACAAGCCGGGCCCACGCGTGCCTATCGTGCCCGGTGCGGTCATCTTCGATCTGTTGGCTGGCCCGCAGCGCCCTACCGCGGAGGATGGTGCAGCGGCCTTGCGCAGCGCATTGAGCGGTCATGACGCCTCTACAGGCAGCGTGGGTGCAGGGGTGGGGGCGTGCGCAGGCAAGGTGCGCGGGGGAGTGGGCATAGCGCTTATCGACGTCTCCCCCTACACCCTTGCCGCCGTCATCGTGGCCAACCCCGTGGGTAACGTCATCGATGGTGAGACCGGCCGGCTGTTCGGAGCTCCGGAGAAAACCCCCGTGGACGTGGAGCGCTTCGCCGCCGCACAGAGCCTGGCGGAGGCCCACCTCAACACGACCATCGGGGCTGTGCTCACAGATGCACCCATCACCAAGGCTCAGGCCAAGCGTTTAGCCTTGGCCGGCCACGATGGTATTGCGCGTGCGGTGCGCCCGGCGCACTCGCCACTGGATGGTGATGCGATCTTCGCGGCGTCGTCAAGCGCGGCGGGAACCGCCTCCGACGTAGACTCTGAGGTTCTCGCTACCTTGAGCGCCGCGGCGGCAGATGCTGTCGAGGCCGCAATCGTGGATGCCGTGGTGAGCGCCTCCCCGGGGCTGGGCTTAGAGGCGTACTCATCGCTGTTGGCTTGCTAAAGTTGGGACATTATGACGAGCAATGGACCGTTCGGCCAGAAGAATTCCCATCAGACCAACCCCTTCCAACCCATCCCGGGAAGCCCCGGGGTGAGCCACCAGCGCACCGTGAATTCGGGTGATTCGAAGAATTACACGCGCACCGGGAGGCTCAAGACGGCCGCAACTCTGACCGTGGGGTTCCTGGTCGTTGAGTGGGTTATCCACATCATCAACTTCCTCGTTTTCCGCAACGGGCTGGGTCAATACGGCATTCACCCGTTGGACTTCAACGGCATTTGGGGAATTTTCACCGCGCCGCTGTTGCACGCGAACTTTGAGCACCTCATTGGAAACTCCCTACCAGGTGCGGTGTTTTGCTTCCTGATCGGTCTGTCCGGCCGCAAGGCGTGGTGGGAGGTCACCATCATCGTCGTGCTCATTGCGGGCGTCGGCACGTGGCTTCTGGGCGGGCCGGGTACCTCCCACATTGGTGCCTCGGGCATGGTCTATGGCTGGTTGTCTTACCTCATCGTCCGCGGCATCTTTAACCGGTCGCTGACGCAATTCCTTGTCGGTCTTGGTTTGGGCTTTGCCTACTCCGGTCTCATTTGGGGTGTGCTGCCTATTTATGAGGGCGTGAGCTGGCAAGGACACCTCTTCGGTGCGATCGGTGGCATCGTGGCGGGCATGGTGATTACCTCCGATGACCCGATCAAGAAGGTTACGCCGACGCCTAGGGCAGGGATGCGCTAATGCCTGATGCATCGTCCCCCATCGGCATCTTCGATTCGGGGGTGGGCGGGTTGACCGTGGCGCGCACCATCATTGAGCAGCTGCCGGACGAGTCCATCATGTACATCGGTGATACCGCCCATGCGCCGTATGGCCCGCGGCCGATTGCCCAGGTCCGTGAGTTGTCCACGGCCATTGCGGATGAGCTTGTGGAGCGCGGCTGCAAAATGCTCGTCATTGCCTGCAACACCGCCACTGCCGCCTTTCTTCACGACGCCCGCGAGCGCTACAGCATCCCCGTCGTTGAGGTTATCCGCCCGGCCGTGCGCCGAGCCATCGCCACGACACGCAACGGCAAGATTGGTGTCATCGGTACTGAGGGCACCATCAACTCCGGTGCCTATCAGGACCTGTTCGCGGTCAACCCCCATGTTGAATCGTTTTCCGTGGCCTGCCCGGACTTCGTGAATTTTGTGGAGCGCGGTATTACGGCCGGCCGCCAGATTCTGGGGGTGGCGGAGGGCTACCTCGCGCCTTTGCAATCCGCGGGGGTGGACACGCTCGTGTTGGGCTGCACGCATTACCCGCTGCTCACCGGGGTTATCCAGCTGGCCATCGGTGACAACGTTACGCTCGTGTCCTCCGCGGAGGAGACAGCGAAGGATGTCATGCGCATTCTCACCACAACAGACATGCTGGCGCCTCAGGGGCATACACCGACGCGCAGCTTTGAATGCACCGGTGACCATGAGTCGTTCTCCCAGCTGGCTACCCGCTTCTTGGGACCCCAGATTTAGCGGGACTCAACAGGTACAATCGACGCAAATCCAGCAATCCGCTTTGTTTCGTGGGACTATTGAACGCATGAAGTTGACCATCCTAGGCTGTTCCGGCTCGGTGCCGACTATCGGTAACCCCGCCTCCGGCTACCTCGTGTCTTTCGACTCTGCCCCGTCCATCGTTATGGATCTGGGCCCTGGCACCCTTGCTCGCCTGCAGGAACATCAAGATCCGTGTGATGCCCACGTGGCGTTGACCCACCTGCATGCAGACCACTGCCTGGACTTCCCTTCGCTGATGGTGTGGCGCCGCTTCCATCCCACGGCGCCGGCAGCTTCTCGCAATTTCTGCCTCGGTCCGAAGCGTACGGAATCCCATTTGGGCCGGTTGTCCTCGGATGACCCCGAGGGCGTGGATGACATGAGTGATACCTTCGCGTTCAGTCCCTGGGTGGACCGCGAGCGCCAGCTTGTCGACGATGTCTTTATCACCCCGTTCCGCACCGTCCACCCGGTAGAGACGTACGCACTGCGCATGGAGCACGCGAAAAGTGGGGCCACCTTGTGTTACTCCGCGGACTCGGCCTATACGCCCGCGCTTGTCGATGCCTCCCGCGGCGCCGACATTTTCCTTTGTGAAGCCGCATGGGGCGAAACCTCGGAGGACAAAGCACCGGACATGCATATGTCCGGCGCCGAAGCCGGCCGTCTCGCCCGCGAGGCCGGAGTTAAGAAGCTCGTGCTCATTCACCTGCAGCCGTGGGGCGACGCCGCCGCTACCTATGCGGCCGCGGCCCGCGAGTTTGACGGTGAGATCGTCCTCGGTGCGTCCGGGATGGAGTTTGAGCTCTAAGGCCTGACGGTAGGGTAGGGGGCATGACTGATTTCACTCGTGCTGATGGTCGCGCGCTCGACCAACTCCGTAGCGTCCGCATTACCCGCAACTTCACCACCAACCCGGCTGGGTCGGTCCTCGTGGAGTTCGGCAACACCCGCGTCATGTGCACCGCCTCCGTCGAGTTCGGAGTACCCCGCTTCAAGAAGGATTCCGGCGAGGGATGGCTCACTGCCGAGTACTCCATGCTGCCGTCGTCCACGCATGAGCGCATGCCGCGTGAATCCATGAAGGGCAAGGTCAAGGGCCGTACCCACGAGATTTCTCGTCTGGTGGGGCGCTCCTTGCGTGCTGCCGTTGACCTGTCTGAGTTGGGCGAAAACACCATCCAGCTGGATTGCGACGTACTCCAAGCTGATGGCGGTACCCGCACCGCATCCATTACGGGAGCCTACGTGGCTTTGGCTGATGCGATTGCATACCTCAAAGAAGAGGGCGTTGTACCAGGCGAGCCCCTGCTTGACCCGATCGCGGCAGTCTCTGTGGGCATCATCGATGGGCACGTCTGCCTGGACCTGCCTTATGAGGAGGACTCCCGGGCCGAGGTGGATCTCAACGTGGTCATGCAGGAAGGCGGCGACTTCGTGGAAATCCAGGGCACCGGTGAGCACGGCCTCTTCGGCCGCCAAGAGCTCAACGACATGCTCGACGTAGCCCAGACCGGCTGCGCGCAGCTGATTGAGGCCCAGAAGGCGGCCCTGGGATGGTAAAGCTTCTCGTTGCCTCCAATAACACCAAGAAGCTTAAAGAGCTGGAAAAGATTCTGGCAGAGGCGGGCATCGCGGGTATCGAGCTTCTTCCGCTGTCCGCGGTGGAGTTCTACCCGGAGCCAGTTGAGGATGGCCGTACTTTTGCCGACAACGCTCTGATCAAGGCTCGCGCCGGGGTGGAGCACACCGGCCTGGCTACGATTGCTGATGACTCCGGCCTCGCCGTCGAGGAACTCAACGGTATGCCGGGTGTTCTTTCGGCGCGCTGGTCTGGCGGCCACGGTGATGACGAGGCGAATAACCGCCTTTTACTGGGGCAGATGGCCCACGTTCCGGCTGAGCGCCGCGCAGCAGCATTCGTCTCGGTGTGTGCACTTGTGACCCCAGACGGTCAGGAGCACGTGGTGGAAGGCCGCTGGCCTGGTTCCCTTCTCACTGCGCCGCAGGGCGAGAATGGCTTCGGCTACGACCCTCTCTTCCAGCCCGAAGGCGAGGAGCGCTCCGCAGCCGACATGTCCCCGGAAGAAAAGAACGCTGTGTCGCACCGCGGCCGTGCTCTGGCCCAGCTGCGCGATCCCCTTGCAGCCCTCGCCGGCCAAGCCTAATCATGCGTTGAGCCAGAACGGCCCGTGCGGAGGAAAGAATCCTCGCACGGGCCGTGAAAGCGTGCGCCCGGTGAGACTTGAACTCACACGTCATAAGACACTAGAACCTAAATCTAGCGCGTCTGCCAATTCCGCCACGGGCGCAAACACAATTGCCACAGAGCACAGTGTGCTCGAAGCAACGCTGAATAGCATACAGGGCGGCAGGCCATCGACGGAAATCCACTTTTCAGATCGAGGTGGGTAGGCTGATACGCGTGAGCACCAACCAAGCCCCGCGAAAGAAGATGAAGGCCCGATGGTGGCATATCGTCCTCATCGTGTTTTTCGTCGTGCTCTTTTTGTTCCTCGCGTATTGGCAGTGGACGCGCTTTAAATCTGGATCGGGTACCTTCCAGAACCTAGGCTATGCCTTCCAGTGGCCGCTCTTTGCCGTGTTTGTGGTCTATGCCTATCGCACCGCGATGCGCTATGAGAACGAACGCATTGATGCGGAGAATGAGGCCCTCGAAATGGGGCAGGAGCCTGCCCAATATGAAGCCACGCCCAAGGACGCCGCGCAGGAACAGCAGGTGACTAAGATCGACGAGGATTTTCTGCCGCCCCGGCCGCAGGTGGACGTCGAGACTTTTAATGCCATGAATAAACAGCGCCGCCGTCGCGGCACCGAAGAGGAGAATCTATGAGCAACCCAGCGACCAATGCCGTGCATCCAGACCGCAAGGAGCGTATCCGCGGTCCGCTGAAGTTCTTTTCCATCGCCGCTACGATTACGGGTATTTTCCTGCTCATTCTCGTGGTGCGTATGATCCTGCAGTACGGCGTGGGCATGGAGATGCCTTCCTGGGCCACCCTCATTGCCCAGGCACATGGTGTGGCCTACACGGTCTACTTGGTCTCCATCTTGCTTCTTGGACCGCGTGCACTGTGGCCGGTAAGCAAGCTCATCACCACTGCTTTGGCCGGCACGGTGCCGTTCTTGTCCTTCTGGATGGAGCACAAGCGCCGCATTGAAGTAACTGAGCAGTTCCAGCTCTAAGATCCATGACGAGCCGCAAACTCAGCACCATGCTCATTGCTATCGTGGTGCTTCTTTCTTTAGTCTGCGCTGGCTTGGGCGTCTATGCTGTTCGCCAGCCACATGACGTCTATACGGCCCCAGTGGAGTCCATGAACTCACAGGTTGTCACGGCCGTGGAACGGCAGGAACAGGTTGTCTTGCTTAGCCTCGGGATCCAAGGTTTGGCGGAAAAGTCTTCCGCTGGTGAGGTCTTTGGTGTGCGAGTTCCATGGACTGACCGTACCCAATTTGTCCAGTACTCCTATAAAGCCAAGCTCGGCATCGAAGGCAAGGATGTCCGCGTCACCGAGACGAGCGAGCATGCTTATACCGTTGACATCCCTGAGTTCATTTTCATCGGTCACAGCGATGAAGAGTTCAAGACTGCGGTGGAGGACAATGGTGTGCTGAGCTGGACCACGCAGCCGCTGGATGCCGCGTCCACGGTGTCTGATGTGTTGAGCGCCGATAAGAAGCGCAAGGACATCAACGACAATCGGGAGCTACTCCAAGACCAGGCCCGAGCCTTTTACGAGGGCATTATCCGGGGCGTGGACCCAGAGGCCCACGTCACCATGACATTCAAATAGCCCCACGTCTCCCCGTGGAGTGTCCTCCTCACCGTCGAATGACCCGCTTGTCGTCGAATGACCTGCTTGTCGTCGAATGAACTATGTTCATTCGACCTCGGTGAACTTGCGGTCCCAGTAGGCGCGCACCGGGTTGGCGTCTGCGAGGAGGATGTCGAAGCGGTCATTGGCAATCTCGATGATTTCGCTCAGGATGACACGCTGCTCTAACTCATCGGAGTTGGCCAGGCGGCGCACGCCTTCGTCGATGACACGGTCGGCGGAATCGTTGGTGTCCAGGTAGGCAACGAAGGGCATGTCGAAGCGTTCGCGGTAGGCCTGGGAGACGTCGATAAGCTGCTGCGTCTGCACGTCATCGAGGTCATCAAGGGCTAGTGAGCCGCGGTCGGCGGAGATGGTTGCTGCGGTGTCGGCATCGGCCAAGAGCAGTTCATCCATTGCGGGGTAGTCGTGGATAAGGGTGCGGCGCTGCTCGCGCGACGCGGTGAGCACGGCGACCTGAATGGCTTCCCGCAACTGGCTGACATCGGCGAAGGGACGGGATTCCCACGCTGCTTCGAGCGGCCAGGTCTCATTGTTAAAGAGCGGGCGTAGCGCACCGACAAAGTCCTCGCGCTCCATCGCGTTGAGTTCCTTGAGTGAGACACCGGCGCCGTCGATGCGGCTGATGTCGTCACCAGACTGCGTGCCGATGTGGAAGAACAGTAGGTTGAGCAGAATGGCGGTGATTGCACCGATGGACATGCCGGAGGAGACGAAGATGCGCGCCCACTCCGGGAAGGCCTCAGCCACGTCGGGCTTAAAGGTGACGAGCATAGCCAGCCCCAGTGCAGTGGTGACGATGGCGGCGTTGCGTCCGTCAGCAATGTCTTCCTTTGCAATGGTCTGCAGGCCGGCCCACGCGACGTTGGCGAAGAGTGCCAGGGAAGCACCGCCCAGAACGGGGGAGGGGATAGCGGCGACGATGGCCGCAGCCTTGGGGAGCAGGCCCAGCACAATCATGAAGCCTGCGGCCGAGGCGGCAACCCAGCGTGACTTCACGCCGGTGAGGCGCACGAGGCCGACGTTTTGCGCGAAGCAGGTGTAGGGGAAGGAGTTCATCACACCGCCGAGGGTGGTGGAGAGGCCGTCGGCGCGAATCGCACGGACAACATCGTCACGTTTGATTCGCTTTTTCACAATCTCACCGGTGGCAAAAACATCACCGGTGGTCTCCACCATCGTGATGATCATGACGATGATGAGGGAAAGAATGGCAATGATGTCGAACTTCGGCATACCGAAGTAGAAGGGCGTGGTCACGCCGATGGCATCGGCCTCACGAACGCCGTCGAAGGACGTGTCACCCAACGCGAGGGCCACGCCGGTACCGATCACCAGCCCCAGCAGTACTGACAGCGTTCCCAGGAAGCCACGGAAGAAGCGTTGGACGATAATGATGATGGCGAGCGTGCCGAAGCCATACAGAAGATCGCGTGAGGCAGGAACCCCCTCGGCGTAATTGATGAAGTCATTGGCTGAGACCGCCAGCAGGGACGTACCCATCACGAGCAGCACGGTGCCGGTGACGATCGGCGGAAAGTATTTGAGGACGCGTCCAAAAACCGGTGCGGCGAGGAATGTGAAGACACCGGTGGCAATAATCGCGCCGTAAATGGTGGGCAGAGGCTGCTCACCCGCGCTCATGCCGATGGCGATGATGGGGCTCACCGCGGTGGTGGTCACGCCCTGGATGATGGGCAAGCGAACGCCAATGTGCTTGCCGACGCCCACCGCTTGGATCAACGTCGCCAGACCACAGGTCAACAGGTCCGCGTTGATGAGGTGAATGGTCGTCGCTTCATCCAGGCCGAGGGAGCCGGCGATGAGCAGCGGCACAATGACAGCGCCGGCGTAGAAGGCTAGGACGTGCTGGAGGCCGAGCGCCGCCAGTTTGGGAGCCGGTGGAACGGCATCCACGGGATGCACTGGAACAGTGGTTGGGCTGGCGGTGGCGGCGGTGTCAGACACGCTGAAAAGCTCCTTGGTGGAGGGCGAGATGAAGATACTGCGCATAACAATAGAGCGCGGCACAGACACGCACCAAGATCGAGCCAGAAACGTGTGTTAAACGCCACGTCAGGGGGTGATTTACCCCCGGTGCAAATAGTACGGTCGTTTCTTTTGACAGCGATGACCAGTGGGGTGCTCGAAACGACAAGCGTTAGTGATCTGGAACATAAAAAGCGAGATATGAGCTATCCCGGCTTTGCCCCTACTATGGGCTACAGAGAGGGGTTCGGTGACGAACGTGTTGATCGATTTACCCGTGAGCTGGCGTCACCCGTAGCCCTTCTGCGACAGATTTCAACACGTCGTGTGAACTACGAAGGGAGTCATTATAGTGACCACCGCAACTGAGCAATCCGTGCAGTTTGAGGGTTGGAAGGGCTTTGAAGAAGGCCCGTGGACCGAGGGAATCGATGTCCGCGACTTCATTCAGCGCAACTACACCCCGTACGACGGAGATGCTTCCTTCCTCGCCGGTCCGACCGAGAAGACCAAGCGCGTCTGGGACCATCTGGAGGAAAATTACCTGTCCGTTGAGCGTCAGAAGCGCATCTTCGACGTGGACACCCATACCCCGACGGACATCGATGCCTTCCCAGCTGGCTACATCTGTGAGGATGACAACGTCATCGTCGGTCTGCAGACTGATAGCCCGCTCAAGCGCGCCATGATGCCGTACGGCGGCTGGCGCATGGTCAAGCAGGCCATTTTCGAGGCTGGCAAGGAAGTCGACCCGGATGTGGAGAAGATCTTCACCCGCTACCGCAAGACTCACAACGACGCCGTCTTCGATATTTACACCCCACGCATCCGCGCTGCTCGTTCCTCCCACATCATCACTGGTCTGCCGGATGCTTATGGCCGCGGCCGCATCATCGGTGACTACCGCCGTGTGGCTCTCTACGGTGTGGACTACCTCATCGCTGAGAAGGAAGCATCCAAGCATGCAGTGGGCGATGTTGGATTCTCCGAGCACTGGGCTCGCTACCGTGAGGAGCACTCCGAGCAGATCAAGGCCCTGAAGAAGCTCAAGAAGATGGCTGAGTCCTACGGCTTTGACATCTCCAAGCCGGCGAAGACCGCTCACGAGGCAGTGCAGTGGACCTACTTTGGCTACCTGGCTTCCATCAAGTCCCAGGACGGCGCCGCGATGTCCATCGGCCGCCTCTCCGCCTTCTTCGACGTTTACTTCGAGCGTGACCTTGCCGCTGGCATCATCACTGAGGAAGATGCCCAGGAGATCATCGACCAACTGGTGCTCAAGCTGCGCATCGTGCGCTTCCTGCGTACCGAGGACTATGACCAGATCTTCTCCGGTGACCCCTACTGGGCAACCTGGACCGATGCTGGCTTCGGCAGCGATGGCCGCCACATGGTCACCAAGACCTCCTTCCGCCTCCTGCAGACCTTGGTCAACCTTGGCCCGTCCCCGGAGCCGAACATCACCATCTTCTGGGATCCGCAGCTTCCGGAGGGCTACAAGGAATTCTGTGCCCACATCTCGATTGAGACCTCCTCCATCCAGTACGAGTCTGACAAGCAGATTCGTGAGCAGTGGGGCGACGACGCGGCAATTGCGTGCTGCGTGTCCCCGATGGCCGTCGGTAAGCAAATGCAGTTCTTCGGCGCTCGCGTGAACGCCGCCAAGGCCCTGCTCTACGCCATCAACGGTGGCCGCGATGAGGTCAGCGGCAAGCAGGTGGTGGATGGCTACGAGGCTATCCAGGGTGATGGCCCGCTCGACTTCGATGAGGTCTGGCAGAAGTACGAGGAGATGCTGGACTGGGTTGTCGGAACCTACGTCGAGGCCCTCAACATCATCCACTACTGCCACGACAAGTACGCCTACGAGGCTGTCGAGATGGCGCTGCACGATTCTGACATCGTGCGCTCCATGGGCTGCGGTATCGCCGGTCTGTCCATCGTGGCTGACTCCCTCTCCGCCATCAAGTACGCCAAGGTATACCCGGTCCGTGATGAGACCGGACTTATCGTGGACTACAAGACGGAGGGTGACTTCCCGTTCTACGGAAACGACGATGACCGCGCTGATGACATCGCCGCCACTATCGTCCACACGGTGATGGCAAAGATTAAGGCCATCCCGATGTACCGCAACGCCATCCCGACCCAGTCCGTGCTGACCATTACCTCCAACGTTGTCTACGGTAAGGCCACCGGTTCCTTCCCGTCCGGCCACGAGGCTGGTACTCCGTTCGCCCCGGGCGCAAACCCGGAGAACGGTGCGGACAACCACGGCATGGTTGCGTCCATGCTGTCCGTGGGCAAGCTGGACTACAAGGATGCGCTCGACGGCATCTCGCTGACGAACACCATCACCCCGTCCGGCTTGGGCCGCACGCCTGAGGAGCGCATCACCAACCTGGTGGGTGTCCTCGACGCCGGCTTCATCATGGATTCCAAGTAAACCTCTTTCACACCACTTCCCAAAGGAGAACACATCATGGCTACCCCAACTTTCGACGAGCGTCTCGCTACCATGAAGGCCAACCGCAGCGCCAACAACATGGACTCGGGTCTCTACCACGCCAACATCAACGTGCTGGATAAGTCCACCCTCGAGGACGCCGTTGAGCACCCGGAGAAGTACCCGAACCTCACCGTTCGCGTCTCTGGCTACGCGGTCAACTTCGTCAAGCTGACCCGCGAGCAGCAGCTCGACGTCATCTCCCGTACCTTCCACCAGGGCTCCTAAATGGCAGATGGCATTACCGGCGTCGTCCACCTTTCCCCTGAAGAGGGAGACAAGGTGCGCGGCGCCGCCGCCGGTTTGGGCACGGATAATAACCTCGATGACATCACCCGCCCCGAGTTGATGCAGGCACGTCGCTCTGGCGACATCGCCCTCGTCCACTCCTGGGAGTTGGTGACCGCCGTTGACGGCCCTGGAACCCGCATGACCATGTTCATGTCGGGCTGCCCGCTGCGCTGCCAGTACTGCCACAACCCCGACACGATGGAGATGAAGGTCGGCACCCTGGAGCGCATCGACGATGTGGTGAAGCGCATTAAGCGTTATAAGCCTGTCTTCAATGCCTCCGGCGGCGGACTGACTTTGTCGGGTGGCGAGGCGCTGTTCCAAATCGCTTTCACCCGGCGCCTGCTCAAAGAGGTCCATGACGCCGGTATTCACACGACGATTGACACGTCGGGGTACCTAGGCTCACGCGTGCGCGATGAGGACATGGACAATATCGACCTGGTGCTTTTGGACGTCAAGGCGGGTGACGAGGACACCTACAAGGAGGTCACGCGCCGCGAGCTGCAGCCGACCATCGATTTCGGTGACCGCCTCAATGAGATTGGCAAACCAGTGTGGATCCGTTTCGTGGTGGTGCCGGGGCTTACCGACTCCCCCGAAAACGTCGCCAACGTGGTCAAGATTGTCTCCCGGTGGAAGAGCAACGTCGAGCGCGTCGAGGTCCTGCCTTTCCACAACATGGGTGCGGACAAATGGCGCGAGTTGGGCTATCCATACACGTTGGAGGACACTAAGCCCCCGAAGCCGGAAGACGTCGAGAAGATCCGCGATGCATTCCGCGAGGAGGGTTTCGTGGTCTACTAGAGGCATGAAACGCTTCGGCCACACCATCAAGGAACACACACTCACCGTCCCATGGGACTACACGGACCCCACTGCGGGTTCCTTCGAGCTCTATGCTCGCGAGATTGTCCCGCCGGGCGGTGAGCATTACCCGGCACTGCTCTATAACCAGGGCGGGCCGGGTTTCCCGTCTCCGCGGCCAACTGGCGCTTCTGGGCTCATTGGGAAGGGCCTTGAGCGCTACCGTTGGATCCTCATGGATCAGCGCGGTACTGGACGCAGTCACCGGATTGATGAGTTGAGTCCTGCTGAGGACCGCACCGCCACACGCTTAGCCCAGTTGCGCCAAGAGAATATCGTTCGGGATGCCGAGCGTTTGCGCGAATTCTTAGGGGAGGAGCGCTGGGATCTTTTCGGCCAGTCCTTCGGTGGCTTCATCATCACCGCTTATGCGTCGATGTACCCGGAATCTATTGGCCGCGCTTTCCTGACCGGTGGTCTGCCCACCCTGACCAAGGGCGCGGACGATCTGTACCGCACTACCTTTGCCAAGCTCAAGGTGCGCCACGATCGCTTCACCGCGCAGTTCCCGTGGGCGCAGGCTCGTATCGAGGAGATTCTGCACCATCTGGACAATTCGGAGGAATTCTTGCCCACGGGCGAGCGTCTGTCCTCGCGCCGTTTCCGCACCATCGGCATTGAGCTGGGCCGTGGTGCCGGGTTCGATGCGCTGGGCTACCTGCTGGAGGATCCTTTCCGGACCGTGGGCGGGCAGAAGCGCCTGCGTTCGGACTTTCTTCTGGACGTGGGGCAGAGGGTGAGCTTCCAGGCTGGGCCGTTGTACGCGGCGATTCATGAGTCCATCTACGGCGGCGTCGGTGGCCAGTCCGTCACAGGGTGGGCGGCGCACCGCATGCGTGAGGAATTCCCCGAGTTCGCCGAGGACGGCACCTACCTCACCGGTGAGCATGTCTTTCCCTGGCAGTTCGATGAGGATCCAGCGCTGCGCCCATTCAAACAGGCGGCCGGGGAGCTCGCTGCCCACGAATGGACGAGCTCACCGTATGACGCCGCTGTGCTTGCCGACGCCCCTCTCATCGCCGCTGCCGCCATCTACCTCGACGATATCTTCGTCCCCTTCGAGGATTCTCTCGCTACGGGTCACACTTTTCGTGACCTCCGCCCGATGGTGACCAACCGCTTCCAGCACAACGGAATCAGCGAAGATGGCGCGGGAATTCTCGGCGAGTTGTTTCGCTTGGCGGACGAGCGCTAGAGCATGCTCGGGGCGGAGCGTATTACTACTTGGCAACGATTCTTGGGGAGTGATCCGCATGGCCTCGTGGCGGGCATCACGCTGTGGCAAAATAGTTGCGGAAAGTGAAGTGATCCTAGAAAGGCTAGTTCATGGGACCTTTGATTGTCATTGGCGTGATCCTGTTGATCATCGCTGCCACCGTCTTTGACGGCTTTTTTATCGTTCGTACGAAGGAAGCCGCCATTATCGAGCGTATGGGTAAGTTTGTCAACGTTGCCCACGCTGGTCTGCACCTCAAAGTGCCGTATGTTGACCGTGTCCGCGCAAAGATCAGCCTGCAAATCCGCCAGCTCGATGTCATGGTGGAGACCAAGACGAAGGATAACGTCTTCGTCCAGATTCCGGTCGCCGTCCAATACGAGGTTGTTCAGGGCGCTGAACGCCAGGCCTTCTACACGTTGTCTAACCATGAACAGCAGATTGTGGCCTATGTCCAGGACAACGTCCGTTCCTCCGTGGCGAACATGAACCTGGATGATTCCTTCTCGTCCAAGGACACCATCGCGCGCAACGTGGCGATGTCCCTGCGGGATAACATGGCCGCCTACGGCTGGAACTTCGTCAATACCCTGGTCACCGATATCCGCCCGGATGCCCGCGTGCGCGAGTCCATGAACTCTATTAACGCCGCGCAACGCGAACGTGAGGCTGCCGTGGCTCAGGCGGAGGCTGAGAAGATCCGCGTAGTCAAGGAAGCCGAAGGTGCGGCCGAGGCCAAGAAGCTGCAGGGTCGCGGTGTGGCTGACCAACGTAAGGAGATCGTCGAAGGTATTGCTCAGCAGTATGAGCTGCTGCGTGCCGCTGGTGTCGAGGAGAACCCGGAGACACTCATGCTGGTCTCTCAGTACCTTGACGCCATGGTGGACGTGGCTGACCGCGCCCACACGAACGTGCTCTACATGCCGTCAAACCCTGCTGGTATGCAGGATCTCTTCAGCGGCATGCGCGATACGCTGTTGTCCACCAACGCCATTAACTCCGCCCCGAAGCCTACCGTTCCGGCGGGCGAGGCTAAGCACAGCCGTGAAGAAACCGCGGCAGCACGTCGTCGCCGCGAGGAGAAGGAGCGCCGTGAGCGCGATGAGCGCGCTAGCCGCGACGCCGAGATGATGGAGCAGGCCAAGCGTGCACAGCAGCAGGCTCAAGAGAAGGTAAGGGGCGCTCAGCAGGGCTTTGGCCAGTTGCCGGGCTTCCCGCCTCCGCCGCAGGGCACTGCGCAGCCGCAGAGCGCACGCGATTACTTTGATCAACTGCGCAACCAGCTCAATAAGGGCAACTAAGCCGCCTAGACACCACGAAGAGGGCCTTCCCAGGAATTGGGAAGGCCCTCTTCTTATGCCTTACATGACGCGTATTCAGCTGTTAGCTACTTGGTGTAGCCGATGTTTTCCACCTCGATGATGGCGAAGGAGTTCGCTCCAAAGTTGGCGATGTCCGGGTGGGTGGCCACCATGGCGGGGCCGTTGTAGATCGGAATGATGCCGTACTGGGCCAAAGCTTCCTTTTCCAGCTTGTTGGATTCCTTGATCTGCTCATCCGGGTCAGCAATCTGGGACAGCGCATCGATCTTCTTGTCCAATTCCGGGGTACCGGTACCGGAGCGGTTCAGCTGGGAGCCGGAGCGATAGACCTGGCCAAAGTAGGCCACACCGAAGGGGTCGCCCGAGGAGAAGCCCATGGGCAGGATGTCGAAGTCATACTTCGAGGTGATCTCGGAGAAGTCGGAGGACGGGCGCTCCTCTACCTTCAGGTCCACGCCGATATCCTTCATCATCTTCTGGGTAGCGGTAGCTATAGCCTTGGAGATGGAGGAGTCACCGATCAGGGTATAGCGCATGGACAGCTTCGTGCCGTCCTTCTCGCGGATGCCGTCGCTGCCTTCCTTCCAGCCTGCTTCATCGAGGAGGGACTTGGCCTTGTCGGCGTCGAACTTGATGACGGCTCCCACATTATCCTCGTAGCCCTTCTGGGTTTGGTACAGGTTGAAGGAACCGGGGAGGTCTTCGGTGTAGCCGTTGAGGCCGTTGAAACGGATACCGGACAACGTCGAGCGGTCGATACCGGACATGATGGCCTCGCGGACCTTGATATCAGAGAGGATCTCGTTCTTGGCATTGAGCGTGAAGAGAGACTTAGACGGCGCCATGGCCGTGCGGATCTCAATGTCTTGCATGTCCTTGACCGCAGCCAAGCGCTCCTTGTTGCCCACACCGGTGGCGTCGATTTCGCCGGCCTTGAACGCGTTAATGGAGGCCTGATCTTCCATCTGGCGGTAGGTCACCTTCTCCAGGAAAGGCTTGTCCCCCCACCACTTCTCGTTCGGGACGAAGGTCGCGGTACCGCTCTGGAAGTCCACGTTGTCTACCTTGTACGGTCCTGCACCCCACTCGGGGTGAACCTTGCCCAGGTAGGCTTCGTTGAACTTCTCCGTGGAATCCACTTGCGGTGGGAGCAGGATGTTGAAGAGGCCCTGCCACCAGGGGTAAGTCTGCTTGAAGGTGATGACGGCCTGCTTGTCGTTCTCGCCCGGCTCCACGGACTCGATGAGTTCGTAGCCATCGGTGGAGGAGACGTTGGCCTCCTTGTTCTCACCGTTGTTGAACTTCCAGGTGTTTTCGAAGGCCTTCCAGTCAATCGGGGTGCCGTCGTTGTACTGAGCCTTCTCGTGGATAGTGAAGGTGACGACGGTCTTACCGTCCTTCTCCTCGTCCTTAACATCCGTGATGTAGTCATTGTTGACGTGGAATTCACCCGCGCCGTCGAAGAGGCCGATCTGCGGGTTGTAGTACTTCCAGACGTCACTCGTGTAGCGGGTCCCGTCGGCCTGGAAGGGGTTTTGCTGCTGGGAGATCTCGTCGATAGCTAGGCGTAGCTCGCCGCCCTCCTTCAGCTCGGAGCGGTCCTTGGGGTTGTAGGAACCGTCCAGCTTGACGTCGAGCTTTTCGCCGGAGGCGGAGTTGCTGGAGTCCTTGGAGCTATCGGAGCCACCATCGGAGGCGCAGCCGGTGAGGATGAGGGCGGAGGCGGTGACCGCCGCGAGAGTTGCCTTGCGGAGCTTCATGTTCATATCGATGACCTTTCAAGAGGAAACATGGAGACGGGGAGTATTTAGTTGTAAGTCTTTAGGCCGAGGTTTCAGCGGGTTCGGCGGGTTGATAGATCTCGCGCACCCGGTCACGTTCCACGGCTGGGTCCGGCACTGGGATGGCGGAGAGCAGCGCGCGGGTATAAGCGTGTTGCGGGTTGTCGAAGACCTCATCGGTGGGGCCGTATTCCACGAAGTCACCCTTGTACATCACCGCGACCTTGTCGGAGAGGTGGCGTACGACGGATAGGTCGTGGGCAACGAACACCAGGGAGATGCCCAGGCGGTTCTTCAGGTCATGCAGCAGGTTGATGATGCCGGCCTGAATGGACACATCGAGTGCGGAGACAGGTTCGTCGAGCACCACGATGGAGGGATTGGTGGCTAGGGCACGGGCAAGTCCGATGCGCTGGCGCTGGCCGCCGGAGAAGGCGCCGGGGAAACGGTCCACTTGGTGTGCTTCGAGGCCCACGAGTTGCATGAGCTCACCCACGCGCTGGCCGACGTCCCCCTCATAGCCCAGCGACTCCAGTGGCTCGGCGATGATCTCCCGGATGGTCATGCGAGGATTGAGCGAGCTCATCGGATCCTGGAACACGATCTGTATGTCTTTGCGCAGCTTGCGCCGTGCGGAGGAGCTTAGGCCCGACGTGTTGGTGCCGTTGACCACGATGGTGGAGCCCTCCGGTGGGTTGAGATCCATGATTTCCAGGAGGGTGGTGGTCTTGCCGGAGCCAGACTCGCCCACGATGGCGAAGCACTCGCCTTGGTGAACATCGAAGCTGACGTTCTTCACCGCATGGACGGTGCCCACGCGGCGTTTGAGGATGGCACCTTTGATGAGGGGGAAGTCCTTGACCAAGTTCTTCACCTCGAGGGTGACTGGGCGCTGGTCGTACGGAGTATCCCCCAAAGCATCGGCGGAAATCTTCGGCAGCGGGTACATGCGCTCGCCGCCGATGGTGCCGCCTTCTATCTCGTCGGAACGAAGGCAGGCGGCGTGGTGGCCGGGGGCGTCGCCAAGCGCGCGCAGCTCGGGTTCCTGAGTGCGGCACTCTTGTTGGACCACCGGGCAGCGGTCGGCGAAGGGGCACTCCGCAGCGACCTCGATAAGGCGCGGCGGGGTGCCGGCGATGGGCGTGAGCGGCTCATCGGTGGCCTTGTCCACGCGCGGGGTGGAGCCGAGAAGGCCTACGGTGTAGGGCATTTTGGGGCGGTTGAAAATGGTATCGACATCGCCCAGCTCCACCGGGCGGCCGGCGTACATGACGAGGACGTCGTCGGCAGTGCCGGCCACCACTCCCATGTCGTGGGTAATCATGATGACAGCAGCACCGGTTTCGCGCTGCGCCACCTTGAGTACCTCGAGGATCTGGGCCTGGATGGTGACGTCGAGGGCTGTGGTGGGCTCGTCGGCAATGATGACGCGCGGGTTGTTGGCCATGGCGATGGCAATGACCACGCGCTGGCGCATGCCTCCGGAGAATTCGTGTGGGAAGGACTTCACACGTTTTTCAGCCTCTGGGATGCCCACGAGCTTGAGCAAACGGATGGCTTCCTTTTCTGCCTCGCGCTTCGACACATCGCGGTGGGTTTGGATGGCCTCGATGAGCTGGTCGCCGATGGAGAACACCGGGGTGAGGGAAGACAGTGGGTCTTGGAAGATCATAGAGATGTCTTTGCCGCGGATTTGTGACATCTCCTTGTCCGACTTGCCGATGAGCTCGGTGCCTGCATAGACCACGGAGCCTTCCACCTTGGCGTAGCCCGGAAGCAGGCCCATGACGGCAAGGGAGGTGACGGACTTACCGGAGCCGGATTCACCCACGATGGCCAAGGTGCGTCCTGGCATGAGGTCGAAGTCGACGCCACGCACTGCGTGAACGGAGCCGGCTTCCGACGGGAAGGTGACGGAGAGGTTGCGGACGGACAGCACCGGTTCGGCGGCTGGGAAGGATTCGCCGCTGTTTCCGATCGGGACGGCGTTTGCGGTCTGTGACGGGGTCATGCTCGGCCTCCGGAGTTCGAGTTGGGGTCAATGGCATCGCGCAGACCGTCGGCGATGAACGCCATGGAGACGGTGAGCAGAGTGAGGATGCCGGCAGGGAAGTAGAAGAGCCAGGGCGAAGCCTCGACGGCATTGGCGCCGCCGGCAAGGAGGGTTCCCAGGGAGACGTCGGGAAGCTTCACACCCAAGCCCAAGAAGGACAGCGCGGTTTCTGACATGATGGTGGACACCACGCCCAAGGCTGCCTGGATGATGAGCAGCGAGCCGATGTTGGGCACGACGTGGCGGAAGATGGTGCGGAAGCGAGAAACGCCCATGTAATCCGCAGCACGCACATAATCGTTTTCGCGCACGCTGAGCGCCATGGCCCAGATAACACGCGCCGGGTACATCCAGCCGAAGACGATGAGGACGACAATGAGCAGCTTCCAGTCACCACCGGAGTCGGAGACAACCAAGGCGATCAACAGGAAGGTTGGGATGGCCAGCAAGAAGTGGATAACGGCCAAGATGACCTTTTCCACTGCGCCGCCATACATTGCCGCCGCTGCACCGATGAAGGCGGAGAGCAGGGTGGACACCAGCGACACAATGAGCGCGATGATCAGTGAGCGGCCAAGTCCGTGCACGGTCTGGGCAAACAGGTCATTTCCGGAGTCCGTGGTACCGAACCAGTGCTCGGAAGATGGACCTGTGGACAAATTGAAGAAGTCCGGATCGTCGAATGCCCAGGGCGTCAGGTAGCTGCCGAAGATTGACAGCAGGGCGAGCAGCACGAAGATAACAAGACCGACAGCTGCCGCCTTGTTGCGGAAGAAGCGGCGCGTGTACAG
Source organism: Corynebacterium sp. HMSC05E07 (assembly GCF_001807225.1). Lineage (NCBI taxonomy): Bacteria > Bacillati > Actinomycetota > Actinomycetes > Mycobacteriales > Corynebacteriaceae > Corynebacterium > Corynebacterium sp. HMSC05E07. Next base: position 22,062 of record NZ_KV788249.1, on the reverse strand, counting down.
CGTGAGCTTTGAGGTTCCGCTGAAGTCTTTGCTGGTGTATTGCTTGCGCTGCGCGTCATCGACGTCGACGCCGGCACCAAGTGCCGATTGGGCGCTGGGTTCGGTGGACGGCGAATAGTCTGCGGTGGCGGCATGCGGACGCACGCCCAGGTTGTCCGCGGCGGTATCGATTGCCAAGTCGTTGCGGTGGTAACGCTGCGGTTGGCGCGCCTCGGAGCGCGGGGAGGTGGATTTCTTCTCTGGAGTCATTTAACTCACCCTTACTCGCGGGTCGAGGGCTACAACGACGAGGTCAGCCAGGATTGCGGAGAAGGCAATCATGACGGCGCCGAAAGCTGCGACGGCGGTGGTGCCGTTGACGTCATTGCGGTTGATGGTTTCGATGAAGTATTGGCCCATGCCCTTCCACGCGAAGATGGTTTCCGTCATGATGGCGCCGGTGAAGATACCGGGAACGGAGAAGGCCACGGAGGTTGCTACCGGGATGATGGAGGTGCGCAGGGCGTGTTTGCGAATAGCCTGGGAACGGGTAAGACCTTTGGCGCGGGCGGTGCGCACGTAGTCAGCATTCAAGTTATCCAAGAGCAGGGTGCGTTGCATCATGTGATAGCCGGCGTAGCTGATGATGATGAGTGAGATGGACGGCAGAATGAGGTGCTGCGCCATATCCAGCAGCCTGGGGAAGAAGCCTTCCACGCCCAAGCTCGAAGCGCCGGTGACATACACAACGCGGTGACCGGTGACGCGGTTAATCCAGAGGCCTCCGGCGACGACCAGAATCGAGGCCACGACGACGTGGGTGTTCATCGTGATGATAGAGACACCCTGCCAGAAGCGGTCTGCTGCTTTGTACTGGCGGGAGGCGGTGTAAACTCCGAGACCGACTCCGATGATGACGGACAGAACCGTAGCGACAAGCAGAAGCTGGGCGGAGACCAGAGCGCGGTGGCCAATCTGCGCGCTGACCGGGTCACCAAGCGGAGATGTTCCCCAGTCCCAATGGAAGAGGATGCCGGAGAGCCAGCCCCACCAGCGTTCCAAAAGTGGGGTTTCGGGGTTAAGCCCGAGGGGGGTGAGGATGCGATTTATCTCTTCCTGGCCGAGCGGAGGGTTGCGGCCAATGTAGTTTGATCTGGGGTCGAGAAAGGTTGCGGCTAGGAGGTACGCGATGTTAGTCGCGAGGAAGATGACAACCAGCCAGCTGGCGGTCTTCTTGATGATGTACTTGAACATCACGGTTCCTTCGCAGGGAGTTGATTCGGCAAGCGTGTCTCAATGAGAGCAGTAGCGCACGCGCATTACTAATGTGACCTATACCTCAGTCTAGGTGCTGTGTCACATATTAAAAGAAATGTGAGGCGTGGAAGAAAAAACGATTAATTTTCTTTCATGAGGGGGTGACTGCCTAGCTCTGGACGCTGCATTTATTAGATATGGAAAGATCTATAGATGTTCGCGTGCGGAGGCTCGATTCACACGCCATGCACGTGGTTTGTGGGGCAACTGAGGGGGATCTGTGCATGATCTGTAGGTGAATAATATGCGGGGTGGGATGGGGGTAACCCCCCTTAGCAGGCAAGCAACTGCCGGCGCAGCGCCTCCTGCTCGGCGTCGGTGACCCACACGCCATACGCTGCCTTTACCTCAACGATGCGCTGCGCATACTGGCAGCGAAAAGCTGTGTTGGGTGGCAGCCACGTGGCGGCGTCACCGGCGCCTTTCTGCTGGTTGAGGGGGCCATCGACGGCAAGGAGGTTGCGGGGATCGTTGGCAAAGTTTCGGCGCTGCTCGGGTAACCATTGTTGGGCGCCTTTCTGCCAGGCGTCGGCAAGCGCGACGACGTGATCGATCTGCACCGCATCTGAAGTCTCGGCACCGCGTTGGAACTCTATGGCCTGGCCAGAGTAGGGATCCTGGAGGGTCCCCGATAACACCACGCAGTCATGCGTGCCGTCCTTGATCACGAGGTTGTCCAAGTCGCGGCGCAGGATGTCATTGCGGGTATCGCAGCCATTGTGGCCAAACTCCACGGTGACATCATCGGACCAGGCCTGGCCAAATTCCTCGCGCTCATAGCCGGTCATCGGCGCACGGCCCTTGACCTCGAGGGAGTCCAACGTGGTAAGCGCCGCAGCTACCTCAGCTGCTGCTTCCGTCTGCTCATCCTGTACGTTCGCGGACGCAGAGGGGCTCTCCTGAGCTGTGTTCGGGGCAGCGTCTGGCTGGGAGCTGGAGGTAGGAAACGTGAGGCCAACCAGCACCAAGGCAGCAACGAGAACGTTGAGGAGAGCTGCGAGAATGAAAGGGGTGCGAGAGGCCATAACGCATCGATCGTAATGGGTAGAATCTGATGTCGGTATGAGTATCGACATGTTCTTTGATGAGTACCTCTCCGAGCGTGGTTTGTCCCGCTCGGCCGAGGTCGTTCCGGACCACGCCTGCCAGGTCTTTTGCGGCCTGCCTGAGCCCCAGACCCAGCCTTCCCTCGATGCGGCCGTGCAGCTCGTTGCGCGTGCCCTGGGGGAGTAGCGCCGGTGACCCATCCCATGAACACCGCACCCCTTGCTGCGTGTTTAGACGTGGAGCCTTGCGCGCTGTCCTTCTCTGGGCAGGGCTATGCGTGGCTGCCCACCCTCCGTGAGGCCCTAGCCACAGGTGTGCGGCCGCAGCTTGCCCGATACCTGGATGCGGCCGAGGAGCTTCTCGCCCCGCTTGTCGGCGCGCTCCTACCTACCACCCCCCACGGTTTCTCGCCGCTGGAGTGGGCGGATGCCCAGCCTGCGTTCGGGCTATCCGCGCCAGCTGTGTCCACGCCGGGCATTGTGATGGCCCAGCTCGCGGTCCTCGAGTCCGTGCGCGCACAGGGGCTCAACACTGACGTCGCCGTGGCGAGCATTGGGCACTCGCAGGGCGTGGTGGCTGCTGCAGTCGCCGCCGGCCGGGTAAGCCCAGCTGAGGCCTTGGCCCTTGCCCGCCTCCTTGGTGCTGCCGTGTCGAGGACTGCTCGCATCCACGGGCTCGTCCGCTCCGACCAGGGTTCACCCATGGTGGCGGTGTCGGGTGCCTCGGAGGAACAACTTCGGGCAGCCGGCGCCCACATTGGCCTCATCAACGGCCACGAGCGATTCGTCATCGTGGGAACACCAGCCGAGCTTGCCCGCGTGCGCCGAACTATCGACGGCGAACATGTGAGTCTGACGGACCTGGACGTTGACGCCGCCTTCCATCATCCGGCGATGGGGGAGGCCGTGGAACAGGTGGAGCGCTGGGCAGCGCGCATCGGCCTCGAGTCTGAACTCGTGAGTGAGCTGGCCCGCGCGGTGCTCACGGACACCGTGGACTGGCCTGCCCGTGTCACTGAGGCTGTCGCCGCCGGCGCGTGCTGGATTCTGGAGATGGGTCCCGCTCGCGGCGTTGAGCCTTTAACACGAGGCATCGTCGCTGGCCGGGGAGTGGGCACGGTGGCCGCAGCTACCACAGAGGGGCAAGCGCAGCTGTTTGAGCCCGGCCACGCGCCCGCGCTGCCTGCCGCCTGGTCTACCTTTGCACCGCGTCTGGTGGAAGGGCGCCTCACCACGCGCTTCACCGACGTGACGGGCTATTCCCCGGTCATGTTGCCCGGCATGACGCCCACCACTGTAGATCCGACCATCGTTGCCGCGGCCGCCAACGCAGGACACTGGGCAGAGCTCGCCGGCGGCGGCCAACACACCGATGAGATCCTGGCGCAGAACCTGGATAACCTCGCAGAGATGCTCGCGCCGGGCGTGAATGCACAGTTCAACGCCCTGTATCTGTCTGCTGCGCAGTGGCGCCGCCAGATTGAGGGGCAGCGTGCCATCCCCCGCGCCCGAGCCGCAGGTGCGCCGCTCAACGGCGTGGTCATTTCCGCTGGTATCCCGCCGCACGAGGAGGCCCTTGCGCTGGTAGAGCGCCTGCAAGCAGAAAACTTCCCGTGGATAGCCTTTAAACCTGGCACCGTCGAGCAGGTCAAGCAGGTGCTCGCGATTGCGCGCGAGGTGTCCACCACACTCATCCTTCAGCTCGAAGGCGGTAGCGCCGGCGGACACCACTCCACCGAGGAACTCGATGAGTTGCTTGTGGCCGCGTACGCCGACATTCGCCAGCAGCCTAACGTGCTGCTCGCCGTCGGCGGTGGCATCGGAACCCCGGCGCGCGGCGCGGAGTACCTCACCGGCGAGTGGTCACGACGCTTCGGCCTGCCCGCAGCACCTGTTGATGCCATCATGGTTGGCACCGCCGCTATGGCCACCGCGGAGTCCACCGCCTCGGAGTCAGTCAAGCAGGCTCTTGCCGCCGCCACAGACAAGGACGTCACGTCCGGACGGTCAGATCTGGATGCCAGCATCCATGAGCTGGACAATTCCTTCGCCCGCGCGGGCAGGCTGCTCGATGAGGTCGCCGGCGACGAGGCGCACGTTGCTGCCCGTCGTGAGGAGATCATCGCTGCGCTGGCGGCGACGTGCAAGCCCTACTTCGGCGACCTCGCCGCGATGTCGTACTCCCAGTGGCTGCACCGCTATGTGGAGCTGTCTTTCCTCGACGGGTGGGTCGACGAGTCATGGTTTAATCGCTTTAAGGACATGGTCGCGCGCAGCGAAGCTCGTCTGCACGAGGCCGATCACGGTGAGATAGAACTTCAGGTGAACGTGGATCGTTCTCACCCCACAGACGCCATCGCTTCGCTCATAAAGCTCTACGGAGACGCCGCGCTTCATCCCACCGATGCCGCCTGGTTCATCACCCTGCTCGATGGTCCGGGGAAACCGCCGAGCTTTGTGCCGGTTATCGACTCCTCCGTGCGCCGCCGCTTCCGCCTCGACTCCCTGTGGCAGGCCCACGACGAGCACTATGACGCCGACCAGGTCTGCATCATCCCCGGCCCAGCCGCTGTTGCGGGTATTGAGCGCGCCAACGAGCCGGTGGTTGAGCTGTTGGCTCGCTTCGAGCAGGCCGCCGCAGACCGCCTTCCCCAGGAAGTACCGGACGCACGCGAGTCTGCACCGAGCGCTGAGGCTCTCATCCGCCGCGCACCTACCCTGAACTGGGCTGGCCGCGAACACGTAAATCCGCTGCTCCTTGACCTACCCGGCGCGATTCTTCGCCCGAGCGGTGCAACTGTTCCCATCGGTGAGGGCTCTGCGGACTTCTGGTACACCGTGCCCGTGGGCGCTGGCTCGACGCAGGAGGGTGACGCTGTGCTGCGCGTGCGCATCATGGCACCGAGCATTCCGGGCGCCTCGCCTTCCGTGAGCACCGAGGATGCCGCTTCCGCCATGCGTGAGCTTGCCCGTGCAGCGGCCGGTGGCACACTGCCGGAAGTTAAGGACGGCCGCGCCAAGATGGAGGCCCGCCTCGATGCAGCGGACATGGCTGACTACGTTTCCGTGACGAGCTCGGATAGTGCCGGTATGGCGGCCGCGGAGTCAGCCGCGCCAGACGTCCTCGTAGGAATGGCCTGGCCAGCGATCTTCGCTGTCATCGCGGATGTCCGGATCACTAACGATGCGAAGGCTGAGCCAGTGGTCGAGGGTCTGCTCAACCTGGTCCACCTCAAACACTCACTGATGCTTGGTAAGGATGCCACCGAGCGTCTTGCAGCCACGGCCGCACCGGGCTCCACGCCGCTGGAGATGACCATCACCGCAGACTTGGTTGCGGTAAGTGATACACCCTCGGGTCGAGTCATCGACGTTGCGGTGAGTGTGGGGGACATAGCAACGCTACGCGAGCGCTTCCTTATTGCTGGGCGCACTGGGACCGCGAGTATGGACGAGTTCCGTGATTCAGACGCAGCGTCGGAAGGGATACGCAAAACCCCACGGTCCTTCCTTCACCAACGCACCGTGACCGCGCCGGAATCTCTGCGCCCCTTCGCCGCGGTGACGGGGGATAAGAACCCCATTCACCTCTCCGCGAATGCCGCGGCGCTTGCAGGCCTGAAGGACGGCCCTATCGTGCACGGAATGTGGACCTCGGCCCTAGCTCAGGCGGCCGCGGCCTGTGATGGCACACAGGTCCTGGAGTGGTCTGCATCGATGCTGGCCCCAGTCCTGCCCGGCAGTGAGGTGGAGTTCGAGGTGGAACGGGTGGGCGTCGACAAGCGTGGCGATCACGGCGAAATCCGCGCTGTCACCGCAACGTGCAATGGTGTGGTGGTGCTCGAGGCCCGCGCCACAATGAGCACTCCGCGCACGTTCTATGCCTTCCCCGGCCAGGGCATCCAATCCCCGGGGATGGGCATGGCGGACTACGGACAGTCACCGGCTGCGCGCGCGGTGTGGGACCGTGCGGATGCGTACACGAGAGAACACCTTGGCTTTTCCATCCTGGCGATCGTGCGCACCAACCCGGACAACGTTGTGGTGGGTGGCACTACCTATCACCATCCGAACGGTGTGCTGTTCCTGACCCAGTTCACCCAGGTCGCCATGGCTACGTTGGGCTGCGCCCAGATCGCCGCCCTCAAGGAAGCAGGGGTCCTCGACACCACGGCATCCTTCGGCGGACATTCCGTCGGCGAGTACAACGCCCTGGCCGCGTATGCGGAGGTCCTCTCCCTTGAAGCGGTTCTGGAGATTGTCTATGTCCGTGGGCTGACCATGCACCGTTTCGTCGAACGCGATGCTGATGGCGTGTCCCGCTACGGCCTGGGAGCGCTCCGACCGCACAAGATGGGGATGCGCGCGGATGAGGTTGAGGACTACGTTGCCGAGACAAGCGAGGTCACCGGGGAGTTCCTCGAGGTGGTCAACTACAACGTCCAGGGGCGCCAGTACGCGATTGCGGGGACCATCGACGGCCTCGAGGCCATCGATGAGAATGCCGAGTACTGGGCTCCTGGCCAGCGCGCCTTCGTGCCCATTCCAGGCGTTGACGTGCCCTTCCATTCCTCCCTTTTGCGTGGTGGGGTAGAGGACTTCCGCTCGCATTTGGAGGAGCTCATTCCACGGGACATTGACCTCTCGGTGCTGGTGGGCCGTTACGTGCCGAACCTCGTGGCCAGGCCCTTTTCTCTGGATCGTGAGTTCGTAGAGGCCATAGCGGACGTGGTGGAATCTGAGCGGATCACGGCACTTGTTGAGGATTTCGCAAGGGCTGCAGCGAACCCGAAGGAGCTCGGGCGCACGCTCCTCATTGAGCTTCTGGCCTGGCAATTCGCCTCCCCAGTTCGCTGGATTGAAACCCAAGACCTTCTGCTTACCCCACGCGGTTCCATGACAGAAGCAGGCGTAGCGGGACTGGGCATCGAGCGTTTCATCGAGGTTGGCGTGGGCGCTGCACCGACCGTAGCTAACATGATGGGCCAAACACTAGGCCTGTCTGACTACGCGGGCAGTGAGGTTGAGGTGCTCAACATTGAACGCGACCACGCCCGCGTCTTCGCTGAGGACGCGCAGCCCGCGCCGGAGCGCACTGCTGAAGAGGCTGTGGAAGACCTCACGGAACACGTGGCAGACCCCACGCCGGAACCGGTGGTGGCCGCTGCCCCCGACGAGCCGCACACAGAGGTGCCAGACCGCGCGCTGAACCCGCAGGTGGCCGTGGAGATGCTCATCGCTCTGTGGACCAAGGTCCGACCCGACCAGATGGAGGCTACCGACACTATCGAGACCCTCGTGGAGGGCGTGTCCTCCCGCCGCAACCAGCTGCTGCTGGACTTGGGCGTGGAATTCGGGATCGGCGCCATCGAGGGCGCGGCGGATAGACCACTGCGTGAGCTTGCGGAGACAGTGGCGCAGCGCGCGCCTCGCTATGACTCTTTTGGTCCCGTACTCGCCGCGCAGGTGGGGCAGGCGGTGCGCCGCCTGACGGGCCCGGCGGGGAAGAAGCCGGGGTACATCGCCGAGCGCGTTCACACCGAGTGGGGCCTAGGCCCTGGCTGGGCTGACCGCGTCGTAGCGGAGCTCGTGCTGGCCAGCCGCGAGGGTGCCTCCCTGCGTGGCGGGGACCTGGCCACCCTGCCGCGCGCGGAGGTGTCGACTGTGCGTGAGCTCGACGAGCTTATCGACGCCTCCCTGACCGCCGTCACCACCCGCGCCGGGGTGACAGTGACGAAGCGCGCGCGGGCCACCGCGGAAGCGAACGTGGACCCGGTGGCGCTGACGGAGTATGCGCAGCGGTTGGAAACCGCACTTGAGGATTCTGCGCGCTCGCTGCTCGACGCCCTGGGGCGTGGCGCTCGCGACGACGCGGCCGCGTCGATGAAGAATACGACGGACACCGACAACCGTGCCGGCCTTATCGAGGCGGAGCTGGGACCCGACTGGGAACGGCGCGTGGCCCCCGCCTTTGACGCTACGAAGGCAGTGCTTTTCGACGACTACTGGGCCTACGCCCGCGAAGACCTTGTCCAGGCTGCCGCAGCTGGAGTCGAGGAACCACGCCTCGATGTTCTCGGCGCCGGTGCGGAGGTCGAGCGTATGGCAGCTTATCTGGGCTATCGATGCCAGGCCGCGGACGCCGCGGTGCCAGGCGAGTTCCTGCTCCACTCCGGTCAGGTGGCTGTGGTGACGGGAGGTTCGCCGGGCTCGATTGGTGCGGAGATTATCTCCGAGCTCCTCGTCGAGGGCGCCACTGTCATTGCGACGACCTCGCAACTCACCCCGCAGCGCGTTGAATTCTTTAAAGACCTCTACCGCAAGCGTGGAGTCGGCACGGCCGCGCTGTGGGTGGTCCCAACCAACCTCAACTCTTTTGCAGATATCGATGCGTTTGTGGAGTGGATCGGTGCGGAGGAGACTGCCACGGTGAATGGCGAGACCGTGGTGCGCAAACCGGCCTTCATACCCGACCTACTCTTTCCCTTTGCGGCACCGCCCGTCAGCGGAACCGTGTCCGATGCGGGGCCGGCGGCTGAAGCCCAGATGCGCCTGCTGCTGTGGTCCGTGGAGCGGCTCATCGCGGGGCTGTCCGCGGTGGGCGCGGATACCCACCTGGGGCATCGCCTCCACGTGGTGCTGCCCGGCTCACCCAACCACGGGCGCTTCGGCGGCGACGGCGCGTATGGCGAGGCCAAGGCCGCTTTCCACGCCCTGGTCAACCGTTGGCATGCCGAGCAAGATTCATGGGGCGCTCGAACCTCGCTGGTCCACGCGCTCATCGGCTGGGTTCGCGGAACCGGGCTGATGGCGGGCAACGATTCTCTTGTGTCCCAGGTCGAGGCCCGCGGCGTGGCCACGTTCTCCGCGAAGGAGATGGCCATCCGCCTTGTCGATGGCGCCGCCAACGAATCGGTGCTCATCGAGGCCGCCACTGCGCCCCACACCATGGACTTTAGTGGCGGACTGTTGGGTGCCGACCTTAATCTGGCCGAGGTGGCACGTGAGGCACACGGTGCCTCCACAGCCCCCGAGTCCGGGACCGAACTGCCCACACCACGCACCGTGACGGCTCTACCGCACGTGCTGAAGCCACTGGAATGGACCCACCCCGACTTCAGCGAGGTCACCCAATCCCTGGAAGACATGGTGGTCATTGTCGGCGCCGGCGAACTGGGGCCGCTGGGCTCATCGCGCACCCGCTATGAGATCGAAGTCGGCGGTGAACTTAGCGCTGCCGGCGTGCTGGAGTTGGCGTGGACCTGTGGACTTGTGACGTGGGATGAAAAGACAGCGGCGTGGATCACGCCAGAGGGCGAGTCCATCGCGGAGGAAGAAGTTTATGAGCGCTTCCACGACGAGGTCCTCGCCGGCATCGGTGTGCGACGCTTCCACGACAGTTTCGGGCCTCACCTGCCCATGGTGGACAACCTCGCCCCAGAGCTGACCACCATTTACCTGGAGAAACCGCTGAACTTCACCGTTGAGGATGAAGCCACCGCACGCTCCTTCGTGGACAGCTGCGAGGGTGCCACGCTTCAGCGCGTGGAATCCACTCCGGGCGGTGAGACCGAATGGCAGGTCACCCGGCCAGCGGGCTCCGCCGTGCGCGTGCCGCGCCGCGTGGCCATGACACGCGTAGTGGGTGGACAGATCCCGGAAGGATTCGACCCCGGGGTCTACAGCATCCCAGCCGACATGCTGGACAATCTCGACCGCCTTGCCGTGTGGAACCTCGTGTGCACGGTGGACGCCTTCCTCTCTGCAGGGTTTAGCCCAGCCGAGTTGCTGTCCCACGTTCACCCGGCGCGGGTGAGCTCCACACAGGGCACCGGCATGGCAGGGCAAGAGGCGTTGCGGTCGCTGTACGTCGATAAGCTCTTGGCCCACCCGCGGCAGAATGACATCCTGCAAGAGGCGCTACCCAACGTCATCGCCGCGCACGTCATGCAGTCGTACGTCGGTGGCTACGGCCAGATGGTCCACCCCGTCGCCGCCTGCGCCACGGCAGCGGTGTCGGTGGAAGAAGCCTGCGATAAGCTGCGCCTGCACAAGGCCGACTTCGTTGTCGCCGGTGGCATCGACGCGCTCTCGGTGGAGGGCATTACAGGTTTCGGCGACATGGCCGCCACGGCCGATAGCACGCACTTGGCCGCACAGGGCATTGAGAACCGGTACTTCTCCCGCCCGAATGACCGCCGCCGCGGCGGATTTGTTGAATCGGAGGGCGGCGGAACGCTGCTGCTCGCGCGTGGAACCCTCGCCGCGGACCTAGGCTTGCCGGTCCTCGGCGTGGTGGGCTTTGCTGAATCTTTTGCCGATGGTGCGCACAACTCCATTCCCGCGCCGGGCATCGGTGCGCTCTCGGCGGCGCGCGGCGGTTCCGAGTCCCGCCTCGCCCGTGGTCTCAAGGACCTGGGGGTGTCTCCGGATGACATCGCAGTGGTGTCCAAGCACGACACGTCCACGACAGCCAACGACCCTAACGAGTCCGACCTGCACGAACGAATCGCCTCTGCCCTCGGGCGCAGTGCAGGCAACCCGCTGTACGTGGTGTCCCAGAAGTCACTGACCGGCCACGCCAAAGGTGGGGCCGCGGCCTTCCAGATCGTGGGCCTGAGCCAGGTGCTGCGCCAGGGCATCATCCCGCCGAATCGCTCCCTGGATTGCGTCGACCCGCAACTGCGCCGCCACGAGCACCTCGTGTGGCTGCGCAGGCCACTGGATCTGCGGCGAACTCCGCCCAAGGCAGGGCTCGTGACCTCTTTGGGCTTCGGGCACGTCTCAGCACTCATCGCGCTCGTCCACCCGGAGGCCTTCGTGGCGGCAGTGGCCAGCGAGCGCGGCGACGATGCCGCACAAGCGTGGCATAAGGCCGCCGAGGCGCGTGAACGCGCCGGGCTGCGCCGCCTAGAGGAGGCCATGCGCGGCGGAGCAGCACTGTACGAGCGGCCGATCGAACGCAACCTCGGAGGCGGCGATGCCGACGCAGTAACAGAGCGGGAAGCCGCCGTTCTACTCAGCGAGTCGGCGCGCCTGCGCAGCGGCATCCTAGAGCCGGACGCAGCACCACACGACACATCCGAGCGGGGGTAAAACACCGAAGAATAACCCCAGCTCGAACCCTCTGAAACGATAAAGAACCAGGTCAAGCGGGTTGAACCCAGAGTGTGTGCTGGGGCACCATGCAAGGGTGAAAATCAACACAAAGTTTGCACGTGGTGTCAGTGCGGTCGCCCTCGCCGCCACGATCGGGGGATGCTCCGCCACCGGAGGCGCGCCCCGCCCGAGCGAGGAGGGCGAGCTGGCCGGTGGTGTCGACACCGAGCGCCTCGTCGTCGCCATGATCTCCCATGGCGCGCCGGGCGATACCTACTGGGATCTCGTACGCAAGGGCGCGGAGGATGCCGCGCGCAAGGACAACATCGAACTGCGCTATTCCTCCGACCCGGAAGCCCCCAACCAGGCCAATCTGGTGCAGTCCGCCATCGATTCTGGTGTGGATGGCATCGCCGTCACCATGCCGAATGCAGGCGCTATTGGCCCGGTGGCCAAGAAGGCTGCCGATGCCGGAATCCCCACCGTCGGCCTCAACGCCGGCATGGATGACTACGAGAAGTACGGCATGAGCGCCTTCTTTGGACAAGAAGAAAAGGTCGCGGGCACCAAGGCCGGCGAGCGCCTCAAAGCCGACGGGGCACAGCATGCTCTGTGCGTTATTCACGAGCAGGGCAACTCTTCCCAGGAGGCGCGCTGCGCCGGCGTCAAGGATGGTATGGACGGCGGAAAGGTAGAGATCCTCTACGTCAACGGCAAAGACCTCACCGCTGCCCAATCCACCATTAATGCCAAACTGGCACAGGATAAGTCCATCGACTGGGTCATGGCGCTCCAGGCCTCGGTGGCCATGCGTTCGACCGATGCGGTGGCTGAGGCAGGGTCACAGGCTAAGGTCTCGACGTTCGACACCAACGCCGAGCTTGTCGACGCCATCGCCGACGGCACCGTCCAGTGGGCCGTGGACCAGCAACCCTATATGCAGGGTTACCTCGCCGTCGATGCACTGTGGTTGGCTCACCGCAACGGCTCCACCCTAGGCGGCGGCCGTCCGGTCTACACCGGACCCTCGTTTGTAGATTCCACCAACGTGGACGTCATTTCCGAGTCGGCGAAGGAGGGCCTGCGATGAGTGGGGCGGTGCCGGTAGGGGAGGCGTCGGAAAGCATAGGCGATACCCGCCTGACTCGCCGCAGCGCCTTCTCGCGCCTGATTCGCCGCCCAGAGCTGGCCAGCCTGCTCGGCGCGGTTGCCATCTTCATCCTTTTCATGATCGTCGCCCCGGCCTTCCGCTCGATGGAGGCTTTTTCCACGGTGCTCTATGCCAGCTCCACGCTGGGAATTGTGGCGCTGGCGGTGGGTCTACTCATGATAGGCAATGAGTTCGACCTGTCCTCCGGCGTGGCCGTGACCTCGGCTGCGCTTGTGGCCACGATGCTCAACTACAATTTCCATCTCAATTCCTGGGTGGGCGTGGGCCTGTCGCTGCTCACCGCGCTGGCTATCGGTGCGCTCAACGGCCTGCTGGTTGTGCGCACCAAAATTGATTCCTTCCTTATCACTTTGGCGGCCTTCCTTATGCTGCAGGGCCTCAACCTGGCCATCACGAAGCTGGTGACGGGGCAGGTGGCCACCCCTACCATCGCGGATATGGAGGGATTTCCTTCCGCACGCGTCGTCTTCGCTGGCACGATTCACCTGGGCTCGTTGAGTATTCGCGCCACCGTTATCTGGTGGTTAGTGTTTGTCGCCATTGCTTCGTGGGTTCTGTACAAGACGCGCTGGGGCAACTGGATTTTCGCTGTTGGTGGCGATGACGAGGCCGCTCGCGCCGTCGGCGTGCCCGTGCGCCGCGTCAAGGTGGCGCTGTTCATGTTTGTCGGTTTTGCCGCCTGGTTCGTGGGCATGCACACCCTATTTGCCTTCGACTCCATCCAAGCGGGCCAGGGTATCGGTAACGAGTTTCTCTACATCATCGCTGCAGTGATCGGCGGCTGCTCCATGACTGGTGGGCGCGGTACCGCGGTGGGCACGGCCATTGGCGCGCTCATTTTCGGCATGACCAACCAGGGCATCGTGTATGCGGGCTGGAACCCCGACTGGTTCAAGTTCTTCCTCGGTGCCATGCTGCTTTTCGCCGTGCTGACGAACACGTCGGTGGCCAACTTCACGAGGAAGCGATAAACCATGATTGAGCTGCACGATATTTCCCAAACCTTCGGCAACTTCCACGCCTTGCGGGATATCAACTTGGCTGTGAAGGAGGGGACTGTGACCTGCGTGCTGGGAGATAACGGTGCGGGAAAATCTACGATCATCAAGATTCTGGCTGGCCTGACCCCACCGACCGGTGGCACCATCACCGTTGATGGCGATGAGGTGCGGTTTGCCAGCCCCCGCGATTCCCTCGACGCGGGCATCGCCACGGTGTATCAGGACCTGGCGCTCGTGCCGTCCTTGTCGGTGTGGCGCAACTTCTTCCTGGGGCAGGAGCTTACAGGCGCGCTGGGTCGTCTCCGCGAGTCGGAGATGAAGCGAATTACGCACGACCAGCTCTCGGATATGGGCATTGTGCTTGGCGACGTCGACGTGGAACTCTCCGCACTCTCCGGTGGCCAGCGCCAAGTTGTCGCCATCGCACGCGCGATCTACTTCGGCGCTCGTTACATCATCCTCGATGAGCCCACCGCCGCCCTCGGCGTGAAGCAATCCGGCATGGTGCTGCGCTTCATCGACGCCGCTCGCGAGCGCGGCATGGGCGTTGTGTTTATTACCCACAATCCGCAGCATGCTTACCTGGTGGGCGACCACTTCGTCGTACTCACGGTGGGAGAGATGTCCTTGAACGCGCCGAAAGAGGCGGTTAGCCTGCCGGAACTGACTCAGTGGATGGCCGGCGGCGATGAGCTTGAGGAGCTCAAGCAACAGTTGGCGCGCTAGGCTGTTCTGCATGAGCATGAGCGGAATGAGTGTGGGTACCGACCTCGTGCACATCCCGTCCTTTGCTGAGCAGCTTGCGCTGCCTGGTACGCGCTTTGCCCGGGTCTTTAGCGCTGCCGAGCTGCGCGGGGCGCAGGCTCGAGGACTTGAGGGTGCTGCCCGCGCCCAGTACATGGCTGGACGCTGGGCTGCTAAGGAGGCCTTCATCAAGGCGTGGTCGCAGGCGCTCTACGGGCGCCCGCCAGTCATGAATGAGGAGGCTGTTGTCTGGTCAGACATTGAGGTCCGCCCCGACGCGTGGGGTCGGGTGGCCCTCGAGCTGCGGGGGAGTATCGCTGCTGCGGCGCAGGAGTCCTTGGGGGATTACACCACAGCGCTGTCCATCAGCCATGACGGTGACTATGCCACCGCCACGGTTCTTCTTCTCACCGCGGGGTGCGGCTAGTCCAGCGCTTTGAGAACGCGGGCGACGTGGCCGGTGGCCTTGACGTTGTACATGGCCTGGGCGATGGTGCCATCCTCGTCCACGAGGAAGGTGGAGCGAATAACGCCTTGGACGACCTTGCCGTAGTTCTTCTTTTCACCGAACGCGCCATAAGCCGTCATGACCTCCTTTTCGGGGTCCGACAGCAGCGGGAAGTTTAGCTCGTGATCCTCACGGAACTTCGCCAAGGCCTCCGGCTTGTCGGGAGAAATGCCCACGACGGCGATGTCCATACCGTTGAGCTGCTCGAGGCTATCCCGGAAATCGCACGCTTCCTTGGTGCATCCAGGGGTGTTGGCGCGCGGGTAGAAGTAGACCACGACGCGTTTGCCTGCATAATCGCTCAGACTCACGGTAGTGCCGGCATCATCGCTCAAGGAAAAGGCCGGGGCTTTATCTCCTACGGACAGTCGTTGTGCTTCAGTCATGGTCTCCACCATACCGTGCTTCACTGCGTGCTCTCCGGCACAGTTCTTGCGCCCTCACTGTGCGGGTAGACATGCGGCAGCGGTGAAGGTCAATGTAGAATATCGACGTTAGAACTTCAGCGGCCAGATTCTGGCCGCAACAGATCACACAATCACAGTCAAAATCTCAGGAGATTTACGTGGCACGCAACATTGATGATATCCAGCGCGACATCGAGCGCACCCGCCGTCAGCTGGCTAGCACTCTGGATGAGCTGGCTGACCGCAGCAAGCCGCAGAACTTCGTGGACGACGCCAAGGGTGCCGCCACTGAGAAGCTGCAGGACCGCAACGTGCAGATGGCGCTCGCCGGTGTCGGCGCTGCTGTCGTAGGTCTTATCGCTTTCTCCGTCTTCCGCTCCAAGCGTCGCAAGTCCGATATCAAGGAGCTGCAGCGCCTGCTGGCTGAGCGCCGCTAAGCACTCTCCCCATATTCGCTGCGCTGACTGCGCACGCATGAGAACCCTGCCCTGGACGTTTTCCAGGTCAGGGTTTTATTACGCTTCGCATAGCAGGGAAAAGTGTTGCCTACCCTACATAGACTTTGGGTAGCCTAACCTGAATGTGTAGGATGAACTCGTCCTGATTGGAGTGCGCTCCCCGCGTGGGTACCGCACACGACGATGAAAGTACGAGGAACAACAGTGGTTCACAGCCCTACTCACCACCAAACGGCACGACCGCGTGTCGTAGGAACCTTTGCTCTAGTGGCGGCACTTGCCAGTACTGTGACAGGCTGCGCTGCCGGGACAACGGCCGAGGATGCCACACAAGACGCATCTACTGATAGCACTGCAGCCGTGACTTTCACGGACCTAGCCGGCCGCCACGTGGAGCTGGACCATGAGCCAGAGCGTGTCATCCTCGGAGAGGGGCGCGGAGTGTTTGCCACCGGCGTCCTTAACGCTAAAGATCCGCTCGACAAAGTTGTAGCCATCGGCTCGGACCTCAAGCAGAACGTGCCCGATTACTACCGCGAGTTGGAAAAGGTCGTCCCCAAGGTCAACGAGCTGCCCGAAATTGGCGGCTTTACCAAGGGCGACGTCAGCGTAGAGGAGCTGATTAGCCTCGATCCAGACCTCATCGTGCTTTCCAAAGACCAGTATGAGGCTTCTCAGACCGCTGGGCTCACCGACAAGTTGGATCAAGCCGGACTCACCTACGCCGTCACGGATTTCCGTGCCAAGCCACTGGAGAACACTGTCCCCACTATGGAAATCTTCGCTGATATTTTTGGCCACGAGGATCGTGCCGATGAATTCATCGCAGACTGGCAGAAGAACGTTGACCTGGTAAAAGAACGTGCAGCTAAGGCAAAAGACACGCCGTCTACCTTCGTGTGGCGAGCGGCGGGTGTGTCAGACTGCTGCGGCTCGTGGAATGACTCCAACATCTCCCAGCTGGTCAACGTCGCCGGTGGTGAGAATGTGGCTGACGGCCTCATCGACGGCGAATCCGGCGCCCTTACCCCTGAAAAGGTCATCGATGCTGATCCGGACATGATCATCGCTACCGGCGGCGACTGGTCCTCCAAGGTCGATAGCTCCAAGGGCCACACCGGCTTCGCGGCCGCGGGGTATGGCATCAGCTCAAAGGATGCCCACGATAGCGCCGCCACGCTGGCCAGCGTCCAGCCCGGCTTCGAGGACCTCACCGCCGTCAAGGAACACAACCTCCACGGCCTGTGGCACCAGTTCTACAACTCGCCCTTTAACTACCTGGCGCTGCTCCAGATAGCCGCGTGGCTCCACCCGGAGGACTACGCAGACATCGACGTCCAGAAAGAGTGGGCCGATGCCCAGGAGAAGTACTCGCCCGTCCCCGGCGACGGAACCTTCTTCAGCACCAACTAGTCATGAGTATTTCTACAACCACCGCACATCCGGTTCGCGCTGAGAGCACCACCGATCCCGTGGCCGCCGCCGCGGCCCTCGCCCGCGAGCACTCCCGCGTGACCCGCCGCCGCATCGCCATCGTCGCCGGCCTAGTCCTCGTGGCGCTCGCCGCCTTCGTTGTCAGTGTCATCGTCGGCGCCATCAACCTCACCCCGGGTGAGGTGCTGCGCGGCATGGTGGACCCAGGGGGCGTCGACAAGCAAACGCGTACCGTCCTGTGGAGCCTGCGCCTGCCCATGGCCGTCATGGCGCTGCTTATCGGTGCCAGCCTGTCGCTCGCCGGCGCGCAGATGCAGACCATCCTGGACAACCCCCTGGCAGAGCCCTTTACCCTCGGCATCTCCGCCGCCGCGGCCTTCGGCGGGGCCAGCGCCATCGTGCTGCGCTGGCAGCTCTTGGCCCAGCCGCAGTTCAACCTCGCCCTCATCGCGTGGCTGTCCGCTGCGGTGGCCACGGCCGTCATCGTCGTCGCCGCCGTTATCCGCGGTGCGAAGTCCGAAACGATGGTGCTGCTCGGCATCGGCCTCGTCTTCTTCTTCCAGGCCATGCTGGCGCTCATCCAGTACCGTTCCTCCAGCGAGGCGCTCCAGCAAATCGTCTTCTGGTCCATGGGCTCGCTCACCCGCGCCAGCTGGCAGGCCAACGCCGTGTTAGCGGGTGTGCTCGTGGTGGCGCTGCCCATCCTGGGCGCGCTGTCGTGGCGGCTGACGGCGCTGCGGCTTGGCGACGCCCGCGCCACCGCCCTCGGCATCAACACTTCCCGCCTGCGGGTCATCGTGCTCGTCGTAGTATCACTCGTCGCGGCCACCACCGTGGCCTTCGCCGGCATCATCGGTTTCATCGGCCTCGTCGGCCCGCACATCGCGCGCATGCTGGTGGGCGAGGATCAGCGCTACTTCGTGCCGGCCTCCATGGCTGCAGGCGCGGCGGTGATGTGCGCTGCCCACGCGCTCAGCCTCGTGATTAAGCCTGGGCTGGCCATCCCCATCGGCATCGTCACCTCGCTTCTGGGCGTGCCGTTCTTTATCGCTATCGTCATGACTCGGAGGAGGGCATTGTGGACGTAGAACTCACCATTTCCGAACTGTCTGCCGGCTATGGCTCGCACACGGTGGTGGACGGGCTGAGCCTTCCCACGCTGCGCGGCGGGCAGGTGGTGGGGTTGCTGGGGCCGAACGCCTCCGGTAAGACCACCACCATCAAGACGCTGGCCGGCGTGCACCGCGCGCGGGGCGGGACGGTGGATTTCCGCGTCGGCGGCCAGGCCCCGCGTGGACAACGGCGCCGTCAGCTCGTCGGCTATGTGCCGCAGGGCCTGCCGCACACCGCGGCGCTGCGGGCGTTTGAGACGGTGCTGATTGCGGCGCGTCGGGAAGCGTGCGACGACCCGGTCGCGCGCACCGCCGAGGTCCTGCACTCCATGGGGCTCGACGAGATTGCGCAGCGCTATCTCAACGAGCTCTCCGGGGGCCAGCGCCAGCTCGTTGCCGTAGCACAGATGCTGGTGGGCACCCCTGGGCTCATGCTTCTCGACGAACCCACCTCCGCCCTCGACCTGCACCGCCAGCTCTTTGTCTTGGGCCGCGTGCGGGCAAAGGCGCGGGAGGAAGGCAGCCTTGCGCTCGTGGCTATTCATGACATCAACCTGGCTGCGCGCATGTGCGACCAGCTCGTTGTGCTTCACAAAGGCAGCGTCCGCGCGCACGGCACGCCGGGGGAGGTGCTCACGGAGGAACTCTTGCGTGAGGTCTACGGCGTGGAGGCGGACGTGCTGGACCACCGCGGTCAGCCCGTCGTGGCGCTGCGCGAGGTTAGTTAGACTCGGGCCATGTGAGCCGACAATCGCCCGAGAACCTCCTGTTGTACCTCACGCCGGAGGATGAAGAGACCATCCGGGAGGTCTATGCTGCCCTGGCGGAGCGCGGTTTTCCGGTGCAGCATCAGCGCCCGCATATTACGGTGACGTTCGCGCCGGCGCTCGACGTGAAAGTAGTCGACCTTGCCCGCGAGCTGCTGCCGCCGCTTCTGCCCGCGACCTTTCGCCGTGTGGGCACGGTGGTCTTTGGCACCAAGAGTAAGCAGACCGTGGCGTGGCTCCTAGAAACCACGGATGAGCTGGAAACCGCCGCGCGCCAGATAAGCGCCGCCAACCCGGAGGGGAGGGGTCCGCGATGGACCCCGCACCTGACGTTGGGTCTGCGGTTGCCGCGCGCCCTGATGCCCGACTACATGCGGGCCCTCGACGATATCTCCACCTTCCGGCACAAAGAGTTCTCGGCGCCACAGGCCGCGTGGTGGCGGCCGAAGACGCAGCAGCTCGAAGCCTTGGGCTAGGATCGACGAAACCCCTCACCGCGAAGGGAGAGGGGTGCTATTGTGCGCCATCAGGGACTTGAACCCCGAACCCACTGATTAAGAGTCAGTTGCTCTGCCAATTGAGCTAATGGCGCAGTCATTGTCATGGCGGGCTTCTGATTTCCTCAGCGCCTGCCGTGCAACGAGATGTAACTTTAACACCCTGTGTGGAAAAAGGTAAAATCGCCTGGTTGTTGCGCATTTCAAGAGTGTTGCTGCGTGCATCTTTTGTTCCGCTGTACCGCGGCCAATGACGGATGGATAACGAAACGGTTAAAGGCGGCGGGGTCAACTAGTTTGGAGTCGAGTGCGCGGACTAGTCTGAGGATGTTGTCTTAATAAACGTTGTATCTATCTAGGGGTTTGTGTGCGTTCTCTATTCCCTGCTGCACGTCCCGCAGTGTTTCTTTCTGGTCTTGCCCTGGCCGGGTCGGTGATGGCTGCGTGCACCATCGGAGAGCCTGAAGGTCACGATGAGGCAAAGAACCTCTCGGAGGAACAAGTGCAGGCGAGTGCGGAGGCTTCGGCGGCCGCGAAGGCGAAGGAGCTGAGGTTCTCCATCAAGGACGGGGCGGAGGACGTGGATCCTTCCGAACCGATTGAGGTGACATCCACCGCGGGGCTCTCAAAGGTCACCATGACCAACGAGGCCGGCAAGGTTGTCAAGGATGAGCTGTCCTCCGACGCTATGACGTGGAAGAACACAGAGGTGCTGGGGTACAACCACACCTACACCGTTAAGGCCACGGACAAAGACGGCAACAATAAGACCATCACGTTCACCACTCCGCAGGCAGCAGCCGTCTCTGAGGTGGCGATGACGCCCATCCCGGATTCTGTTGTGGGTGTGGGTCAGGTCATCGGCGTGCGTTTTGGTAACTACGTCACCGACCGGAAGGCGGCGGAAGACGCTATCACCGTCAAGACGGAACCCGCGGTGGAGGGTGCTTTCTACTGGGTGAATAACCAGGAGGTGCGGTGGCGTCCCGAGAAATACTGGGAGCCAGGGACGGCCGTGACTGTTGACGTCGACCTCTACGGCCGAAACCTCGGCGGCGGGGTCTATGGAGGCGAGGACGCCTCAACGAATTTCACCATTGGGGACCGCGTCATCACGCTGGTGGACAACAACTCCAAGATGATGTCGGTGTTTAAGAATGGAGAGGTTCTGCGGCGCATTCCGATTTCTATGGGTACGGACGGCCAATGGGATACGCCGAATGGTGTCTACGTCATTGGTGACGAGTATCCATCCTTGACTATGGATTCCACCACCTTTGGGCTGGCTCTCGATGCTGGTGGCTACAAGACGGACGTCCAGTGGGCGACTCAGATGTCCTATTCGGGTATCTACGTCCACGCGGCTCCCTGGGCGGTTGGTGCGATGGGAAGCTACAACCAATCGCATGGCTGCATCAATGTGACGACTGCGGATGCAGAATGGTTCCAGAGCACGGTGAAGCGCGGTGACGTGGTCAGGGTGTACAACACCGGTGGCGGCGTGTTGAGCCCGCTCGATGGACTAGGTGACTGGAACATGGACTGGGAGACATGGTCCGCGGGGAATGCTACTGCAAACCAGTAAGTAACCGAGAGGGGCGAGAACTACGAAGGGCGCCCACGACGCCGAGACACGGTCTTGTCAAAGGGAATCCAGAAGCGCAGGGCCGCGTCCGTGTTCTTGGAAATGCCAATGCGTGGACCGCGTACCCATTCGGGTTCCGTGGTGCGTTCTGCCAAGTGCACTCGTGTGCCGTTGTCGTCCAAGCTGAACCCAAGGGCCTTGCCTAGGTTTCCTGGCCCGCGGGCGAGGTTGTGGAAGTCTGTGTTGCCTCGGCGCTCATAGGCCACATCCACTCCGTCAATAACTTCGCCGCTACGCAGCAGACATCCTTCGCCGCGGCCTTCGGGCGCGCAGACAATGTTGCCGTTGCGGTGAATCCCGTAGGACATGTAGACGTAAAGGCGCCCCGGTGGCCCAAACATTGCGGCGTTGCGTGGGGTACGGCCGTTGAAAGTGTGTGAGGCCTCATCGTGGAATCCGAGGTAGGCTTCGACCTCGGTTATCCGAATGGAAACCCCGTTGTGGGTAAGTACCGCGCCCAGCAGTTGGGGAGCCACGACATCGGCGGAGGCGGTGAAATCAATCATTGCTGCAGTTTAACGGGCGGGATCGCCGACGTGCCCGCTGGCCGTGGTGTGGTTGGCGGGTTTCGGCGTAGGGTGCGTGTGTCTGCCTGCGGCGGGTTTAGCTTGCGCCTGGTGGTGGGTCAGGCGGCTGCGTGGCTTGTTCGGTGGTGAGTCTTGCTATGGCTTGTTGGTATTCGGGTGTGGCGGTGATCGGTGCACCCCCGGGTGGGATGTAGCCGATGCCGGTGTTGAGTCTGAAGACGTAGCCTCGTCCGGTGGGCCGTGATGGGTCATCGTCGTTAATGCCGTTGTGGTAGGCGCATAGGAAGGTCAGATTCTTAATGTTGGTGTAACCACCGGCTTGCCAGGGGATGATGTGGTGAACCTGGCAG
>NZ_KV788248.1:10510-29923 GCF_001807225.1 Corynebacterium sp. HMSC05E07 | reverse complement strand
GTCAGCATGTGCTGAACTATACAGCGAGTGATGAACTATGCCAAAGTGCGAAGAACCCGCCGCTCGCTCTGTCGCTACCGGCGACGGTCGTCAGCAGCCCGCGACAACCGCGGCAACCGGCAGGAACTGCCTGCGTTTTGCGCATCGGCTAAGCTGCCTTCCCGCCGTATAAAGCGCAAAAAGGAGCAGTTGGCGTGACGGATTCGTTGGGTGCGCAGAAGATCTGTCGCGCGGTGCTGATTATGACGCTGCTGAACCTGGCCTACTTCTTCGTGGAGTTCGCCGGTTCGGTGGCCATTGGCTCCGCGTCCCTGTTCGCGGATTTCGCGGACTTCCTCGAAGACACCGCGATTAACTTGCTGGTGTTTTCGCTGTGGCCTGGCCTGCGGCCCGCCGTCGCACGGCGGGAAGCGTGCTCGCCGCGCTGATCCTCATCCCGGCCATCGCCGCGATTGTCACCCTGGTGGCCAAAATCATGAACCCGGTCGCACCGTCGCCGGAGGGGCTGACGGGTATCGCAATCGGCGCCCTGATTGTCAACGTCATCTGCGCGATCCTGCTGCAGCTGCGCAATGAAGGCTCGTCACTCGCCACTGGTGCCTGGCTGGCAGCGCGCAACGACGCGTTGGCGAACATCCTCATCATCGCCGCCGGCCTGCTCACCTTCGTGTGGGAGACCGCCTGGTTCGACATCATCGTCGGCGCGATCATCGCCGCGATCAACCTGTCCGCAGCCAAGGAAGTGTGGGAGGCCTCCCGTAAGGAGCACGACTTCGTCGAGGACGCCTTCGCCGATCAAAGCGCGAAACTGCTAAACATTTCGCACTTTAATTCTCACTTTGAAGGTTAATCGGCGAATAAAGGCAGGTAGTGAAAGTGCGAAACGTGATCGGCTTTCATTCGCGACCCCCAATCTCTTCTTATGCTTCATTTGGGGCTCTAGGTCACCACCAGAGCTCCGAGTTTCACAGGGTATTTGTTGAAGGGCTAACTAAAGCAACCAGAAAGTGCAGTTTTGGCACGAGTTATCCACAGGTAGCGAAGTGGCCCTAGCGCCCGTGTAGAGCGCTCGCGCATGCTTCAGGCATGAGCACATTTCACCTTCTCATCGCCGTCGGAGACTCAGCTTTGCGCGCCGAAGCCGCCTCGACCGCTGCGGCCAGTACCGCGGAGGTCAGCAGCGTCGAAGATCCGCGTGATTTTCCGCGCTACCTGCCCAAAGTAGATGCGGTCTTGGCAGATTCGCTGACGGCAAGCCTCGTGGGCAGCCACCCGCGGGTCTATTTTCTGGCACCGGATCCGGGGCCCATTGATTACGAAGCAGCATTGCGCTGTCATGCATCGGCGGCGTTTATTCTGCCTGCGCAATCGAAGGAACTGTTGGCAGCCCTAGCAGCCGATACCCACCCTGAGACGCCAACGGCGTCCGCGGGGCTGACCATTGCGGTTACTGGCTCGGCCGGTGGGATAGGCACCTCCACACTGGCAGCAGCGCTGGCGCGCCATGCGGGAGCTGCACTACTCGTGGATGCCTCGCCCTATTCCGGTGGCCTCGATCTCTTACTTGGTGTGGAGAACAAACCCGGCGCGCGCTGGCCAGATCTTGCTGCAGGAACAGGAACGGTGGACCCAGGAGATCTTGCTCGCGCCCTGCCCACTACGCCGGACGGGATTGCCGTGCTTTCAGCAGCGCGTACCACTAGTGCCGGTGCCACCGCACTGAGTGCCACTCGACGCGCGGCAATTATGCAGGCAGCGTGCGCGCATCCGGACATTGTGGTGGTGGATTGCCCGCCGTGGGATATTCCGGATACCGCGGACCACGTTGTGGTGGTGACCGCAGCGGAGGTGCGCTCGGCCGCTGCATGCGCGGAAATCGTTGCTGAATTGCGCGCGCGGCCCCAGGAGTGCTCCGTGGTGCTGCGGCACAGGCAGTGGTCGGGGATTGATGAGGGGGATATCGCCAAGCTCACGCACGCTGACCCTGTGACGGAGTTGCCGACGGTACGTGGGCTCACGCGTGTGGTGGAGACCGGGGGACTTCCGCAGCGCCTGCCGCGCCCGCTATCGCGTGCGGTGAAGGATGTCTGGGAGGTGCTGGTATGAGTCTCATCGATACGATGCGCACGATTGTGGCCACGGAGCCGCAGCTTGCACATGATGCCTCGGCACTGGCACGCCGCATCCGAGAGGAGGCGGGCGTGATCAGTGACGTCGACGTGTTCGACCTCTTACAGCGCCTCCGCCACGATTCCTTGGGGCTGGGATTACTGGAGCCGGTGCTGTCGCTGCCGGGGCTGACCGATGTCGTGGTCAACGGGCCCGATTCCTGCTTCGTGGATTGCGGCCAGGGTCTGGTGCGCAGGGAGGTAGGTTTCGCCGACGACGCAGAGGTACGTCAGCTCGCAACACGGCTGGCAGCTGTTGCCGGCGTGCGGCTTGATGATGCACAGCCATTCGCCGATGGCCGCCTTACCCGCCCCGATGGCGTCCGCATTCGCCTTCACGCGCTGCTGGCGCCACCTTCAGCAAGTGGAACCTGCATTAGTTTGCGGGTGCTGCGCCAAGCCCAGACGAGCCTGGACCAGCTCGTGGCCAACGGCAGCATTGATAAATCGGTGGAAGGGCTGCTTCGGGGGATCGTCGATAAGCGCGCGTCCTTCTTGGTGACCGGCGGCACTGGTTCAGGAAAGACCACGCTGTTGGCAGCGCTTTTAGGCTGTGTCCCGGAGACAGAGCGCCTGCTTATCATCGAGGACACCCCGGAGCTCGCGCCGGCGCATCCGCACGTGGTGACACTGGTGTCGCGCCGGGCAAATGCAGAAGGCCGGGGTGAGATTTCAATGTCGCTGCTGCTGCGCCAAGCGCTGCGCATGCGCCCCGACCGCATTGTGGTGGGGGAGATTCGCGGTGCGGAAGTCGTGGAACTACTCGCGGCGCTTAACACTGGGCACGATGGCGGTGCCGGTACGGTCCACGCCAACTCCGTGGACGAGGTTCCGGCGCGCATGGAAGCGCTGGCTGCCCTCGGCGGTCTGGACCGTGTGGCCTTGCATTCGCAGCTGGCTGCCGCGGTGCACGTGGTACTTGGTATGGAACGAGGCCCCGAAGGTCGGCGCTTGGCACACATCGGTGTATTGGATGGCAATCCGGTGACACCCCAGCTGGTGTGGACCGCCGACGACGGGCCACGCCCTGGGTTTGACGAGCTGTGTGCACGAATGGGAGTTGAGCCATGATGTGGCTGTATCTCGCCGCGGCTTGCTTCTTGTCGCCGCCGGGTTCCATGGCACGGTTGAGCGCACCGAAGCCACGGTCGGTAGCGCCCGCCGCGCTTTTTCTCGCAGTGGGCTGCAGTGTGTTCTTTGGTCGGCCCACTGTGGTGATAGCTGTTGGCTGCATCCTGGCGTGCGCGCTGTGGTTTGCCCATGACCTTGCCGCCTCACGTCGTGAGCGCCGCGGTGCTCAGGCCTTGGCCACTTACTTTGGCACCCTTGCCGCGGAGTTGCGCGCCGGCTCCACTACCAGCGGTGCCTTGCGCCGCGGTGCGGACTCGCTTCCTGAGTCCACACCTGACAACCTCCGCAGTGCACTGAGCACGGCGGCAGGTTTGGCAGCTCAAGGTGGGTCGCCTGGGGCAGCACTCACCACGACAGAGCTTTCTCGCTTCGCCGCACTGCTCAATGTCTCCGGGCGCCATGGTGTGGCCCTGGCTTCCCTTATTGAACAGGCCCAAAGCCAACTCGATACGGCACAGCGGCATGCCCGTGAAACCGCAGCGTCCCTGCAAGGACCGCAGGCCACAGCCCTGATTCTGGCCTTTCTGCCAGTGGCGGGAATTCTCATGGGTGGTGCCATGGGAGCAGATTCCCTGGGGTTCCTCCTGGGCGGTGGGCTCGGCGGAGTGCTTTTTGATGTCGGCGTGGCCCTCGTGTGCATCGGCTTTACCTGGTCCCGCCTCATCCTGCGGAAGGCGGCGCGATGATGACTAGCTACCTAGCTGCCGTGCTCCTCGCGGCTGCCCTGGCTGTGGCCACCACGTCTCCGGCCGGCCGCGTGGGCCTGGGCACAACCGGCACACCACGGCCGAAAACTCCCCGCGACGGTCCGGACTATGGCCCGCTCGATGCCGCGAGTGACCTCGAGCTTTTTGCCGCCTGCCTGGAGGCTGGCCTCTCACCGCGCACGTCAGTCGTGGCGGTGGCGGAAGCCTCCTCTCCATGGAAGGAAGCAGCCGCCCTGGTGGGGGTCGGCGTTCCGATGAAGAGCGTATGGCAAGCACTGTCGAGCCAGCCGCACCTGGTGGAGCTCGTACGGCTGGCACAGCTCTCGGGTGAATCCGGTACTGCCATGGCTACTGGGTGCCACCGTCTGGTGGCGCAGCTGCGCGCCGAAGCCTCGGCGCAAGCAACCGCACAGGCAGAGCGTGCCGGCATATTCATCGCCGCGCCGCTCGCTGCTTGTTTCTTACCCGCATTCCTGGTCTTAGGCCTGGTGCCCGTCATCATCAGCCTGGGCCAGCAACTCTTATAAAGCACAACGCACAAATATCACACGAAAGTTAGGTACAATCATGCAGAAAACACGCACTATCCAGGCGCAATTGGCTAATGAGGACGGGATGTCCACGATTGAATACGCCATGGGAAGTTTGGCCGCAGCAGCCCTTGCCGCGGTGCTCTACGCCGTGGTCAATGGTGGTCAAGTCACCAGCGCTATCACCTCCATCATTACTGACGCGCTCTCCAATACACCGGTCTAATGCGCGCGCTTGACGACGCCGGCTCCGTCACCATCGAAGCAGCCCTCTCCCTTGCTTCCTTGGTCATCGTCGCCGCGGGAATCGTGGGCGGTATAGCAACCCTGTCTGCCCACCTCGCTGCCATCGATGCCGCGGGCGCTGCTGCTCGGTCCGCCGCCATCGGCGTGGAGTACCACCGCGATGGCGTTGACATCACCTTCACTGAAAGCTCCGGCCTTATTACTGCGGAAGCCGCCGTGCCAGCACCTTTGGGAACTATGCGCGCGCAGGCGGTCTTCCCCGCGGAGATAGGTGCCGGCACAGCCGAGGGGGTTCGACGGTGAGGCATCGTCAACCAAGGTGGAAGGTTGTTCTGGCAACTGACGGCGGCTATGCCACCGTTGTCACCGCCGGAATCATCGCCGCGGTGACCTCGCTGCTGTTGGCCGTAGCAGCAGTTGGTTCTGCCGTTGCTGCACGCCACGCAGCGCAGGTAGCGGCTGATCTTGCCGCTGTGGCCGGGGCATGGGAGGTGGCCAAGGGCAGGGACGCCTGCTCGAAAGCTGAGGAGGTTGCCGCTTTAAACAACGCGCGCCTTGACTCCTGTGCCGTTGATGACCGCGACGTTGAAGTCACCGCGCTGATACGCGGCCGCAGTGCCATCGCCCGCGCCGGCCCAATCTAAGAGGATTCCGCGCATTTAGAGTTGGGAAAATGCACTCGCGTGGGGTTTCGTTGCTACAGGTGCCAGTGGAACAACGAGTTACGTCCACGTGAGGTGCATTCCGTAACGGAATTCACTATTTATGCAGGTTAAAGCGATTGACAGGCCTGAATAGAGAGTAAATACTTAAAGAGTCTCTCATTCTCTTTTCTCTCGAAAGGTCTAAGCAATGCCCAGCATTGAGATCCCCGGCTTTGGCCGTGTCGGTATGCAACAAATAGTCGGAGCGATTCTGGCAGCTATCGCTGTTGTTGGCGCCCTCGTTGGCGTGACAACTGGAAGCAGCAAGGGGGCTGGTTCGGATAACTCTGGTACGAATATTTCTTCTCCAGCCCGTCCGTCTACCCCAGGGCAGGAGCCAGGAATCTCCCTCGAAGAATCCCGAATGATCGCGGAGAAGAATTTCGGAGTGAATCCGACGTTTAAGGAGCGGCTTGGACTATCCGACACTGCATTGGATCGCCTCGTAAGCGAGGTTGATCGTCAACAAAACTCCTTTATGGAACGCAGTGGTGCTACCGCAAGCAATCGAGCCAAGAGCGTTGCGCTTCGTGAACATACA
The DNA here is from genome assembly GCF_001807225.1 of Corynebacterium sp. HMSC05E07. NCBI lineage: Bacteria > Bacillati > Actinomycetota > Actinomycetes > Mycobacteriales > Corynebacteriaceae > Corynebacterium > Corynebacterium sp. HMSC05E07. The sequence goes on along the minus strand of NZ_KV788248.1, from coordinate 23,896 downwards.
AGAACGCCAGAGTTGACATTGTCCGTTGGGGATAAATGGAAGGGCGAGGTCATTGAGTACAAAAATGGGGGATTCACTGTTGTGTTGCGCGTTCGGTATTCGCTTCTAGACATGGCTGAAGCTGATGGATCAATCGATGATATTACTGCGCAAAATTCGCCCGCCCTTAAATACGGGATCGTTGTTACGCGCGATGACAATTACATCTACATCACTTCGGTTCTTATGGGGTGAGAGCATCACAATGATTTTAGAAGTAGGAATTTTATCTAAGACGTCATGGTGACCAGCGCGCCGAGGAGTGCGACAGCGCCGGCCTTATCCAGCGGGTTGTTGCCGTTGCCGCACTTGGGGGATTGCACGCACGACGGGCAGCCGGATTCGCAGGGACACGAGCGCACGGCTTCGAAGGTGGCCTCGATCCACTCTGGGAAGCGGCGGAAGCCCTCCTCGGCGAAGCCGGCTCCACCTGGGTGCCCGTCGTACACAAAGACCGTGGGCAGGCCGGTATCGGCGTGCTGGGCGGTGGATACGCCGCCAATATCCCAGCGGTCACACGTGGCAATGAGCGGCAGCAGACCAATGGCGGCGTGCTCTGCTGCATGCAGAGTGCCCGGTGTGCGCCCCGCGGTGACTCCCATCGCTGCTAGTGCCAGCGGATCGATGGTGTAGGCCACCGCGCGGGTCACCAGGCGCTGTTCCGGAAGGTCAAGAGGGATGTCCTCACCCACGGAGCCATCGGGAAGTTTGACCTGGTAGCCGGTGACCTTGTCGGTTACCTCTACCTCCAGGCTTGCTACCCACAGGCCCGGAGCGTAGTTGACTAACTCGTCGGCCTCGCTGAGAATTCGGATGTCCGTTGTGGACTTCGGTTGCGTGGAGTAGTCAGGAGTCTTGGGGTCTGCGAGGGCCACGCCGGGGTCGGAGTCGTCGCTGAGCTGCAGGTCCTCGATGACGTAGCTTTCGCCGCGGTGAAGGTACACCGCGCCGGGATGCACCTGGCTCACGGCGCGGGCGGCATCAATGGTGCCCAGCAGACGGCCATCGGAGGAATCCACAATCATGACCTCCTCACCGGAGCCACCGCGCAGGGACACAGCCGCATGCGCGGTCTCCGGGGTGAGTTCGGCCGATCCGGCAGGCAGGGGAGCAGCAAACCAGCCTTGGGGGCGGCGGCGCAGGAAGCCTCGCTGAGCCAGATCGTGGACGACGGTTTCGGCACGGAAGGCGGCAACGTCAGCATCCGTGAGCGGCTTTTCCACCGCCGCGCAGTACACGTGTCCGCCCAGGATATAGGGGTTGGCGGGGTTGAACACGCTGGCTTCGACCGGCCGGCCCAAGAGAGCCTCGGGGTGGTGAACAAGGTAGGTGTCCATCGGCTCATCGCGAGCCACGAGGACCACCAGCGAGCCCTGGCCACGGCGACCCGCACGACCAGCCTGCTGCCAGAAGCTGGCGACGGTGCCAGGGAATCCGGCGGTGATGACGGCGTCGAGGCCACCAACGTCGATGCCGAGTTCTAATGCAGAAGTGGTGGCAACGCCGAGCAGGGAGCCGTCATCAAGCGCCTGCTCCAACGCGCGGCGGTCTTCGGCGAGGTAACCAGCGCGGTAGGCAGCGATGCGCCGCGCGAAATCTGAACGGCCTAGTTTGCCGGAGAGCTCTTCGGCAGCTCGCAGTGCCGTGGTCTCGGCTGCGCGCCGCGAGCGCACAAAGGCTAACGTCCGCGCGCCCTGCGCCACGAGCGCGGCCATCATCCACGCGGCTTCCGTAGTGGCGGCGCGGCGCACCGGGGCACCATTCTGGCCTTCGATTCCCTCCATGAACCCGGGTTCCCATAAGGCTACAGTTCGCGCGCCCGTCGGCGCGCCGTCCTCGGTTACCGCGAGCATGTCACGCCCAGTGAGGCGCAGAGCGTGGGCGGAAGGATCCCGCATCGTGGCCGAGGCCGCAACGATCACCGGCTGCGAGCCATAGTGTGCGCACAGCCGCAGTAGTCGACGAACAACCAAGGCCACGTTTGCCCCGAAGACGCCGCGATAAGCATGCGCCTCATCGATGACGATGAAGCGCAGATGCCGCAGCACGCGTGCCCAGCGCTGATGGGCACCTAACAAGGAGGAATGAATCATGTCCGGGTTAGAGAAGATGAATCGTGCGTGGTCACGGATGCCGGCACGCGCTTCGGTGGGGGTATCGCCGTCGTAGGGAGCGGGGTGGACGTCGTGAAGCGCGGCGATGCCCTGCGTGAGTTCCAGAACCGCGCGCAACTGGTCCGAGCCCAACGCTTTCGTCGGCGTGATATACAGCGCACAGGCGGTCGGGTCCTGCGCCAAGGCTGTGAGAATAGGCAGGCGGTAGCCTAAGGACTTTCCCGAGCTCGTACCGGTAGCCACCACCACATCCTGACCTGACCAGGCAGCCTCCGCTACTGCGACCTGGTGGGCATAGAGCTTGGACACATCCTGCTCTACCAACGCGGCCTGAAGCTCCGGCAGGACCCACTCGGGCCACGGCGCATACTGGGCAGGTTGGGCCGGAAGGGTCGTCGAATGCGTCAGTTCAGATTCGGCGAAGCGCTCGACGAGGTGCTCGACGAGCTCCTCGCCCATGGGGTTCTCGTTCACGCTCGCCTCCACTGTTCTGCCGCGCGTGCCCAAAACGTGGCACACTGGTGCAACAGATTGAGCATTTTATTTCCGCAAAGGACAACTCATCATGGCATACGGTACCGTCAAATTCTTCAACGCCGAAAAAGGTTACGGCTTCATTGAGCAGGAGGACGGCTCCGGCGACCTCTTCGTGCATTACACCGAAATCCAGGGATCAGGTTTCCGCACGTTGGCAGACAACCAGCGCGTCTCCTTTGAGGTGGGCGAAGGGCCTAAGGGCCCGCAGGCCACCAACGTTGAAACCGTCTAGGGGGTTTCCGCGTAGCCGCGGCGGGTATCCCACCACTCCATGAGCTTGTTTTGGCCTTTCTGCAGGCCGAAGCCAATGATGACTGCGGCGATGATGGAAATCAGCATGGCTATTGCCGGTGAGCCAGAAAAGGCCACGCCGCCGAGGTAACCGATGGCCAGCGCCTGGGCTACCCACAGCAACACTCCGCAGGTGTCGAAGAAGAAAAACAGCGGCCACGGATAACGCATGGAGCCCAGCAGAATCGTCATGAAGAGGCGGGCCGACGGGATGAAGCGCGCGATGATGATGGCGGCGCCGCCACTGCGCCGAATATTGCGCTTGACCCACATCAAAGCGTTATAAGCCTTGGTACCTTTTTGGGCTCTATTAATAAGCGCAATGAGCCGCGTGCCCAGAAGGAAACACAAGTTATCGCCCAGAATCGCGGCCACCGTGGCCACGAAAAACATCGTGGGCACGTGGGGAAAACCCTGCGAACCGGACCACGCACCCACCATGTTGAGGGGAATTTCGGAGGGCAGAACGGGGAAGAAGCAGTCAAGGAAAATCAGGCTGCCCACGAGCGGGTAAATCCACTGGGTGGCCATGATGACCTCGAACCATGCGGTAATAGAAGCGATCATGCTGACTCCCTGCGTCGCGCTGTGGGGCGGTTTCTCAGAGCGCAAGTATAGACCCCTCACATGTGGGCGCGCAGTGGCCCTAATAACTACAGTAAGCCTTTACCTGTGTACGCTAGGGGCAATTGCCCAGCAGAGGGCTAGCCATCGGAAGGGATGAAGTCGAAGTGGCAGAAGGTTCCGGCCCGGGAAAAACCCTGGTCATCGTCGAGTCAGCAACCAAGGCGAAGAAGATTCAGCCTTATCTCGGCGATAAGTACATCGTTGAGGCCTCCGTCGGCCACATCCGCGACCTTCCCCGCGGAGCTGCCGATGTCCCCGCTAAGTACAAGAAGGAATCCTGGGCACGCCTGGGCGTGAACCCAGAGGATAACTTCACGCCGCTGTATGTCATCAGCCAGGACAAGAAGAAGAAGGTCGCGGACCTCAAGTCCAAGCTGAAGCAGTGCGATCAGCTCTACCTCGCAACAGACCCCGACCGCGAGGGTGAGGCCATTGCCTGGCACCTGCTCGAGGTGCTCAAGCCCAAGGTGCCGGTGCGCCGCATGGTCTTCAATGAGATCACCAAGTCCGCCATCCTGGAGGCGGCAGAAAACACGCGTGAGCTCGACGCCGATCTTATCGACGCCCAAGAGACCCGCCGCATCCTCGACCGACTCTACGGCTACGAGGTTTCCCCGGTGCTGTGGAAGAAGGTTATGCCACGCCTCTCTGCAGGCCGCGTGCAGTCGGTGGCTACCCGCGTCATCGTGGAGCGCGAACGCGAGCGCATGGCGTTTATCCCGGCCGAGTATTGGGACCTCACGGCCACGCTGACGTCCACTCCGGACTTCGATGCGCGTCTGAGCGCGCTCGACGGCAAGCGCGTCGCGGCGGGCCGTGACTTCGACGATAGGGGTCAGCTGAAGAGCGACGAGGTTGTCGTCGTCAAGCAAGCAGAGGCAGAAGCCCTCGCTCGCGCACTCGAAGGCTCCACCATGACCGTGGCCAGCGTTGAGCACAAACCGTACTCACGTAAACCCGCCGCACCGTTCATGACCTCGACTCTGCAGCAGGAGGCCGGCCGCCGCCTGCACTACACCTCGGAGCGCACCATGCGCATTGCGCAGCGTCTTTACGAAAACGGTCACATTACTTATATGCGTACCGACTCGACCTCCCTGTCCACGCAGGGCCTGAGCGCGGCGCGTGAGGCTGCGACCTCCATTTTTGGTGCCGAGTTTGTCGCCGATGGGCCGCGTACATACGACCGCAAGGTGAAGAACTCCCAGGAGGCCCACGAGGCTATTCGCCCCGCTGGTGAGCGTTTCGCTACCCCGGGCCAGCTGGCCGGCCAGCTCGACGCTGAGGAATACAAGCTCTACGAGCTCATTTGGAAGCGCACCGTGGCCTCCCAGATGGCGGATGCCAAGGGCACGTCCATGAAGGTCACCGTTGCGGTGACTGCTGGTGGCCACGACGCCGACTTCTCCGCCACCGGCCGCACCATTACCTTCCCGGGATTCCTCAAGGCCTACGAGGATGTGGCTGCCAAGGGCTCGAAGGAAGAGTCGCGCCTGCCGCACCTCAACGAAGGCGACACGCTGACGACGGCTGCCGTGAGCGCGGACGGCCACACCACCAACCCGCCGGCACGCTACACCGAGGCCAGCCTGGTCAAGAAGATGGAAGACCTGGGCATTGGGCGTCCGTCGACGTATGCCTCCATCATCAAGACCATCCAGGACCGCGGCTACGTGCTCTCGCGCGGCAATGCGTTGGTGCCCTCCTGGGTTGCCTTCGCCGTCGTCGGACTGCTGGAGAACAACTTCACCGAGCTCGTGGACTATGACTTCACCTCCTCCATGGAGGATGAGCTCGACTCCATTGCCGCCGGCCGCGAGAACGGCACGGAGTGGCTGACTAACTTCTACTTCGGCAACACTGAGGTAGGTGACCAGAAGGCGGCGTCCATCGCTCGCCACGGAGGCCTGAAGTCCTTGGTGGACATCAACCTGGAGGCTATCGACGCCCGTAAGGTCAACTCCCTGCGCCTCTACACTGACGCCGAAGGCCGCGATGTCTTCGTGCGCGTGGGCCGCTACGGTCCCTACATCGAGCGCGCCGTGGGCACCAACGAGGACGGCACGGTGGAGTATCAGCGCGCCAACCTCTCCGAAACCGTCACCCCGGATGAGCTCAACGAGGCCCTCGCGGAGAAGCTCTTTGCCACCCCGCAGGGCGGCCGTGAGCTGGGGCAGAACCCAGAGAATGGCCGCACCATCGTGGCCAAGGAGGGCCGTTTTGGCCCGTATGTGACCGAGCAGGTGCGCGACGACGAACACGAGACCGCTGAGGCCGAAGCCGAAGAGGTGGTCAAGCAGGAACGCGCAGCGGAGGACGCCGAGCGTGCCGCCGAGGGCAAGCGTGCCAAGAACTGGGAGACCAAGACCGCGGCGAAGCAGAAGGAAAAGCGCATCGCCGAGTACATCGAGGAAAAGCTCAAGCCGGGCACGGCCTCGTTGTTCAGCTCTATGGAGCCGGCCAGCGTCACTCTCGAGGAAGCCCTCAAGCTGCTGAGCCTGCCGCGTGAGGTGGGCACCGACCCGGTTGACGGTGAGGTCATCACCGCGCAGAATGGCCGCTATGGCCCGTACCTGAAGAAGGGCAAGGACTCACGCTCCTTGGCTAATGAGGAACAGATCTTCTCCATTACCCTGGATGAGGCGCGCCGCATTTACGCGGAGCCGAAGCGCCGTGGCCGTGCGGCCGCGCAGCCACCGCTGAAGCAGCTGGGTGACAATGACGTCTCTGGCAAGCCGATGACGGTCAAGGATGGCCGTTTTGGCCCGTACGTCACCGACGGCACCACGAATGCCTCGTTGCGCCGTGGCGATGATCCGGAGCAGCTTACCGACGCCCGCGCGAACGAGCTCCTCTCCGAGCGCCGCGCCAAGGAAGCCGCCAACGGCGGGACCAAGAAGTCGACGAAGAAGGCCGGCAAGAAGAGCACGAAGAAGGCTACGAAGAAGGCTACGAAGAAGAGCACGAAGAAGGCCGCAAAGAAACCCTCGCCCGGCACGAAGAACGTGGTCAAGGCCGGCTCCAGAAAGAAGTAACCCGCCATGCTTGCTCTCGGTGACATGATGGCCCGTACCCAGGAGGGCACCGAGGCTCTCCTTCGCGCGGTGGGACCGGCCTTCGCGGGCCGCGATCACCTCACCTTGGGCGCGCTCGCGGCAGGAGAAACCGCCGCATGGTCGGGCCTGTTCAACTGGCGCACGCTTGGCACGGCGATGACGGCCGCTGCTCCAGCCTTGCTGGCCTGCCGCCCGGACTGCTCAACGGGGACCCGCGTGGGGCTTATCGCTGCCTCGCTGGGGCAAGCCGCCAAGCGCGGCGAGCCGACGCCATTCGGTGTGGCCTGCGTGAGTGCCCAATACGGAGCCCTCGCCTGGGAACTGCGCGGTGCGCGCACTGACGCGACCGGCTGGGGCTTGCGCGCCGGCGCGTGGGCCGCGGGCATTGCCTTGTCCCGTACCCGAGGCGAGCGACTCGCTACTGCTGTGGCCGGCGTCCCCGCTGCAGCTCTCTCCGCGCTTGCTGGTGACTCCAACCTGCGCGCCACCACGGCTACACAGGGGCTAAGCCACGGCGCTAACCTTCTGCTGGCCTCTGAGGCGCTGACGGTCCTGAACCCGGATGGTAAGAGCCAGGATACGGGCCTGCGTGGCCGAGTCCTGGCCGCGGGCCAGGTTGCGGCCCAGACGGTAGGCCTGGTGCTGCTGGTGGATGGGCTGGCGCGCCGGGGCCGCTTTTAAGCGCCGCACCTAATTCCGGGCGCATCGTCGGGCCATAGGACAGGCGGCGGTGTACCCACTCGAAGGGACCGGGTAGACCTGCGGCCTCCAGCGCGCAGGCGATGAGGAGCGTGGCCAGCCACACGCCGGCCGCCACCGCCGCCTGACCGGCGGCGCTGTAATCCGGGCCAATGTTGAGCGTGAAGGGATAGACCAGCGCTAGGAAAAACACCGATTGCAGCACGTAGCCGGTCATGGAGCGCTTGCCCAAAGCAATCAACGGCCACAAGTACCACGGGCGCGCGCCACGGCGCTGCAGGGGATCCAAGGCGAGCGTTGCCGCCGCTACGATGCCAGGCCCGGTGAGCATGCCGATGGAGCTATTGGCCAGGTTGAGAGCCCCGCCCCAGGCTGGATCAAGGATCCCGGCGGCGGCAAGGCCCCACGGCAGGCCGATGAAGAGAATGATGGCTGCGGTAATCAACGTCCATATCCACAGCTCGCGGCGGTGTCCGCCCGCCAGAGTCCCGCGGCGCGCCCAGACGAAGCCCACCAGCATGACGGGCAGAACCGTGAAACCGGTAAAAGGAATGGAGACGAGTTGGGCACCCACCCCGATGGCCTGCTCGCCGAGGAGTTCCCAGTAGCTCTCAGCGGAAGAGGAGCTCATATCGAACGTAGAGGTATCAACGAAAGCTGCAAGCGCTCCAAGGCAGATACCGAGGAAAAGCTGGAAGCCGAGAAGTACATAGGCCACGCGCATGAGGGTTTTGTCGGACACTGTGAGCACGAGCGAGATAAGAATGCCCATGGCACCGTACAGCATCATGATGTCTCCCATGAATAGGAAGAGACAGTGCACGGCGCCAAACACGGCAAGCAACCCGTAGCGCTTCAGCAAGATGGACTGCGCGCGACCCAGCGGGAAGCCGCGGCGCCACAGGCTCATCGCGATAAGCCCCACGCCGAAGCCCAGCAACGTGGAGAACATCGGCAGGCCGCGCACGTGCACGAACATGGCGGCGAAGATGACATAGATCTTGTCCGCGAGCGTGTAGACGCCGCCGAAGTGGGCATCGGGGCCGTTACCGCTGGTGAGAATCCACCCGGTGGTGACATTGGCCAGGGCGATGCCCAGCAGGGCTATGCCGCGGGCGACGTCGGGGACGAGGAGGCGGGGCTTCGGCGGCTGATGTGGTTGGTGGGGCATGGCCCCGAAGCTACCAGAATCACAATGTTCTATTTATCCAAGGGCGCGCTCCGCCAGCGTCGGGCGGATCGGGCGGGCAAGCTGCGTCATGCGGCGGCGTCCGCGCAGCTCAATGGACTTCATGAGCGTCCAGCGTGCCTGCTCGGCCTCGTTGGCACCGCGCAGAGTGGCGGAGTTGGTGAGCACCTGGCCCGGGGTGTCCTTGGCCAGCTCGGTCAGGCGCGCGGCTTCGTTGACGGCGTCACCGATGACGGTGTATTCGAAACGGTCTGCACCACCGATGTGGCCGGCCACCACGTGGCCTGCGGCCACACCGATGCCCGCCTGCAGTTGCAGCCCGCGCAGTTCCTGACGCAGCTCGCGCGCGGCCTGGAGTGCCATGGAGTTAGCGTCATAGACGGTAAGCGGGGCACCGAAGACGGCTAGCGCGGCATCGCCCTGGAACTTGTTGATGATGCCCTTGTTGCGGTGCACCACCTCGACGACGTGCTCGAAGAACTTGTTCAGCTCCTCCACGACTTCCTCCGGGGTGTGGTTGACGGCAAAGGTGGTGGAGCCGATGACGTCGATAAACAGCACGGCCACCTTGCGATCCTCACCGCCCAGTTCCGGGCGTTCTTCCAGGGCGCGCTGCGCCACTTCGGTACCGACATAGCGGCCGAAGATATCGCGCACGCGCTGGCGCTCGCGCAGACCACGCATCATCTCGTTAAAACCGGCCTGCAGCACGCCGAGCTCGGAGCCATCATAGATATCCACCTGGACATCCGTTTCGCCACGCCGCACGCGGTTGATGGCGTCCTGCAGCTCCAAGATGGGGTCCACCACGCTCATCATGGCAAAGAACGTGCCGATGAGCCCGGTGCCCAGCGCGGTGATGCTGAGCGCGATGATGGCGGGGATGACATCGGAGGTATTGGTGGTGAACATCCCCATTTTCTGGCCCACGTGCACGAGGATGATGCCGATGAGCGGAATGCCGGAGGTCATCACCCACGTGGACAGCAGGCGGTATTTAATGGGGGGCTCCAGGGTGGAGTCCTCAAAGCGCCGCGCCACCGCTGCCGCGGCGACGGGCCTCACGAGGCGTTCCGCTTGCAGGTACGTCAGCAGCACGACGAGGGCGCCGGCCAGCGTGGAGGAGACACCGACCGCAATTCCTAGGCGGGCCGATTGCTGTCCGGTGAGGACAACCGCCAGGATGATGCCGAGCAGCCACACCATCGCCGCCACACCAGCCTGGTAAATGGGGATGCGCAGCACAAGGTTGCGCACCATGTTGGGATCGTGGGCGTCGGGGTTGCGTTGCCAGTCCAACACGGGACGGAAAATTCGGAGTGTCACCGCGATGCCGATGATGACGGCGAAGAGGACGAACAGTGATCCGTAAGTCCACAGGTGCGGTGTATCGGAGATGAACTCCGAAATCTCCGGCATGGGTAAGAAGAAGACTACGAAGGTCATGATCGCGATGGCGCCGATGATGTTGGAGCCCAAGACGAGCGCGGCGTACATCGGCCATTGAGTGCTCCACAACCAGCGGGCGCCACGCATCAGTCTGTTCATGATTAACAACTCTAGTTATCCCAGTAGGCTAGGGCGAGTGAACACCTCCAGCGTTGCCGAAAGGCTTGCCGACGCCCCTTCCGTCGCCCGCACCATCCTCAGTGCTGCCCGCGCGGCACGAGGTGAGGGTGACCCGCGCGCGATGAGCCATTCTTGGCTGTTTACCGGCCCTCCCGGCGCTGGCCGATCGCTGGCAGCGCAGTGTTTTGCCGCAGCACTGATGTGCACGTCTGCCGACGACAATGGCGATCCCGGTTGTGGGCGCTGCCCGTCCTGTCAGAGTGTTCTGGGCAAGCAAGAACACACTGACTTGGTCTACGTGGACCCGCAGGAACAATTCATCACCGTCGGTGAGGCCCGCGAGGTAATCTCTCGCGCCGCCAGCCTGCCCAGTGTTGCTCCATGGCGCGTGGTCATTTTCAACAAAGCTGACCGCCTGCGCAACGAGGCTGCTAACGCTTTGCTCAAGACTGTGGAAGAACCCCCGGAGCGCACAGTCATCATCATGGTGGCGCCCTCGGAGGATCCGGAGGATTTCTCGGTGACGCTGCGCTCGCGCTGCCGCCACCTTTATATCCCGGCGCCGAGCGTGGAGGGCGTCGTCAAGCAGCTCGTCGCCGAGGGGGCTAGTGAAGATGATGCCCGCCTGGCTGCCGTGACCACCTTGCGGCATGTGGGCCGCGCGCGGCACCTTGTGCAGGATCCGGCCGCACAAAAGCGCCGCGCCATGGCCATCAACCTGGCCGAGGATGTCTTCCACGGTTCCGTCGCCTTTCAGTCTGTCACTGCGCTGCTGAAGTTCATTGAGAAGGACGCCAAGGACTCCCATGCGGAAGCTGAGGAGGCGGAGCGCTCCAAGATTGAGCAGTCCTTCGGCATCGGTGCCAAGGGCAAGGGAGCAAGCAAGGCGCAGCGCGACGCCCGCAGTGCCCTGAAAGACCTGGAGGAACTCCATAAGAAGCGCGCTAAGCGACGCATCGCCGACGGTCTCGACATCGCCCTCGTTGATCTTGCCGGCATCTACCGCGATGCCCTCATGCTCAAAGTCAGCGCCGAGGTGGAGATGACCCATCCGGACTTCGCCGGCCTAGCCGGCGAACTTGCCCAGCGTGTAAGCGAGGATGGACTGCTCGCCGCGCAGTCCGCTATCCGCACCTGCCGCGAGCAACTGCCGCAGAACGTCACCCCGCAGGTGGCTTTCGACGGCATGGTGGGGCGCCTGCGCCTAGCCTGCGGTGCGCGCTAACCTGCAGCATGTGCTGTGCGTGCTCTACATCAAGCAGCCCGATTTTTTTCTCAGCCCCGGCCTAGGCTAAACTCTCACGCGGTGCATGTATACAGTGCACCGTGCCGCCTTAGCTCAGTCGGTAGAGCATCTCACTCGTAATGAGAAGGTCGCGAGTTCGATTCTCGCAGGCGGCTCCACATAAAACCCCCGGCTACCTGCAATGATGTGTGGCCGGGGGTTGCGCGTATCCACAACCGGGCGCTAATAAGATCCAAATGTGATCCACATGAGCCAAAAACAGCACCAGCGGCCGCGGTGGGTGACTAGCTGTAACAGTGGCTGTAACAAGGTCTGTAACAAGGTCTGTAACGCTCTTTGTAACGCGCTTTGTAACGCGCTTTGTAACGGCGGCTGTAACGTCACCGCGGTTACGGCGGTGAGGCCTCGGCCTGTGGTGCACGTGTGGTGCATGAGCGGCGGCTATAGCTTCACGCGAGGTGATGCATGGCGCGGCCTCGGCGGTGGTGTGGACGGGGTGCAGGGTGTGGCCTCGGCGGTGGTGCCGTAACGCGGGAATAGGTATCAGGCCGGGGGCGGAAATAACACGGTGAGAGGGCGAGCGAAGGTAAACCGTAACGGGAAGATCCTTATAGCTCTCTCCGTGGTGTAACTGTGTGCCCGGCTGTGGGCCTATCACGGGCCGGGTGGTGTGGCGGGGCCGGGAATAAAGTCACATGACTTAATGAGGTCGTGGTGTGATGCTGTGGCCAATGCAGTGACGGTGATGAGTCCCCGGCGTGGTGATGGTGGCCTAGGTGAGGTCGTGGCGGTGGCGGTGGTGTCGTGGCGTGGCGGTGGTCGTGGCGTGGCGGTGGTGTGGTGGTGGTGAGGTCGTGGCCTAGTGGTGCAGTGCAGTGGCGGTGGTGAGGTCGTGGCGTGGCGTTGGTCGTGGCCTAGGTGAGGTCGTGGTGTCGTGGCGAGATCGTGGCGTGGTGTGGTGGTGAGGTCGTGGCGTGATGCTGTGGCCTAGGCGAGGTCGTGGAAGGTGCCGCGGTGGTGTCGTGTGTCCTCGGTGGTGGTGAGGTGTTGCGGCGTGGTGATGGTCGTGGCCTAGGTGTGTGGCTGTGGCCTAGGTGAGGTCGTGGCGCGGTGTTGTGGTGTCGCGGCCTAGGTGAGGTCGTGGCGTGGCCTAGGTGAGGTCGTGGCGGTGGTGATTGTCCTAGGTGCCTCATGGTGCCGCGGAGAGAGAGATCGTGACTCGCGCGAGCGCTGTGGGTGTCATGCACCTATAGGGCCTAATAATTCCGGGGCGGGGTGTGTCCTCATGGTGGTGCAGTGCAGTGCCGCGGCGGTGGTGGTGTCGGGTATAGGTGACGCGGCGGCGGTGGTGTGGCGGTGGTGTCGGGTATAGGTGACATGGTGCCGCGGCGTGGTGTGTGTCGTTGTCCTCATGGTGCCGCGGCGTGGTGTGTGTGTCGTTGTCCTAGGCGGTGGTGAGGTCGTGGCGTTGGTGATTGTCCTAGGTGTCCTCATGGTGTGCAGTGCCGCGGCGTTGGTGTGGTGTCGTTGTCCTCATGGTGCCGCGGCTGCGCGCCGCGTGGTGCCGTCGTTGTCCTCATGGTGTCGCGGTGGTGTGGTGATGTGTCCTCGGCATGGTGCCGCGTCGTGGTGTCGTGGTCCCGGTGCCCTTATGGTGCCGGGGATTTTTGAACCCTACAAATGTTTTACACACCTCATACGCGGTCGTAACCATGTTGGGCTTTGGTGTACCCCCCACCCCCTCGGCGGTAGTCGGTGTGGTGTGTGCAGTTGGTGTGGTGGCGTGGTGGTGTGGTGTGTGCACGGGGCCTCGGCCGGGTGGTGCAGTTATTGCGGTGGTTGCAGTCTAGGGCCGGGACGAACCTCACCCCGGTTGTGCACGGGGCCTCGGCTAGGTGGTGCAGTGGTGGTGGTGGTCATGGTGTGCAGTCGTGGTGATGATGTGTCCTCGGCATGTTGTGTATGTCCTCGGCGTTGTGCCGTCGTTGACAGGTTGTCAGGTTGTCAGGTGTTGTCAGG
>NZ_KV788248.1:0-10490 GCF_001807225.1 Corynebacterium sp. HMSC05E07 | reverse complement strand
GTTGTCAGGTTGTCAGGTGTTGTCAGGTACCTGTCATTTCAAAAACCCCCTTTGACCTGCATTGACAGGTGTTGTCAGGTTGTCAGGTTGTCAGGTACCCACGGCGGGTTTGTGGCTAGGCTAATGAACTTGTATATACAAATAAGGTAGGTATGAATATATATATGTCTTTTACATTGTGTTAAGATGACAACCTTTTTACCCCAACCCGCCGGGGATCAACCTGACAACCTGACAACCTGACAACGCAGGTCAAAGCGTTGACAGTACCTGACAACACCTGACAACCTGACAACCTGATTCGCCCATTTAGTGATGTGTGTCACACTAACCTTAGGGGAATGTAGGAGGTACGCCAACCCTATAAACACCCCTTTCGGTGCAGTTGTATATATATGGTGCACGTCACATGGGTGCCAGTTTGCCTCACTGCATCAGGCACACACCAGGGCCGGGGCTACACCCTTGGCGCGGGTATCACGGCTAGTGCCACACACATGAGGACACACCTCACGCACTAGGTGACACACATCAGGACAAACCTCACTGCACCCAACACACAATGCCGCGGCTAATGCACACACCCACGCGACACACACCCCGGCCGCGCTAACACACCCGGCACACATAGCCACACACATGCCGGGGGGGTAGTCATTCACGCCTAGTCAACACACCCCGGTACACAAACCCCACCAACGACAAAACCCCCGACACAAGGCCGGGGGTGTCACATGTGTGGCGGGTTATGCCGCGGTGTCTTTGTCTTTGCCGCGAGGCGGCGTGTATTTATACCGCATTGCACCTCGGGCACGCGGGTCGGGGTTAACCTCGGACTCAATAATTTTGCGGTCTGCTAGTGCGGCCAAAGCCTCGACGCGGTGTGCATAAGACTCGGTGCCGTGTGTACACCCACGAAGGATCCATGACTCACGAACCCACTCCCCCGGCTTTGTGGCTAACACTTTTAGCACTGCTGTTCTATGCTTGTTGGCGGTGTCCTCGGCCTGTTTCTTGTACCGATTACGGGCCTCATCAGCCACACCAGCTAGTGTGCCCTGATGCTCTTTATCAGCATGTGCCGCTGCATCACCCTGTGCCACAAAGGCGCGAAGCGTGCGGCGGTGGAATTCCATCAGGTCCACAGTGTGTGCCCAAATTGCCTCACTCACATGACTCACACCATGCAGTGCAGCCACGGCACAAGCTAGGCGCACGGCGATCAACGTGGTGTGTGACATCATTGCCTTAATGTGCTCAGGCACGCCACGGAGCCAGATCAATTCTTCGTCACGGTTAACGTCATTGACTTCCTCCCCGTTAAGTGCCTCTGTGCGTTTGGCCTGAGCCACGGCGGGCACGGCGGTAAACGGCGCGAGATCCGGTGTGGTCTCCAAAGGTGATGGTGGTAGTTTGTCCTGTGGATTAATGCCAATGTCCAAAGAACCAAAAGGCCACATTGCATACGCAAAAAACTGTCGCTGCACAAAGCCACGCATACCGGCCGGGGTGGCGAACTCGGCTAACAGCGAGGGCTGCACACCACCTTCCAAATTGTATGAGTACCAACCTTCCACCTGTTTATTACCGTTCTTTTGTGTGGTGCCGCCTAACCCCGTGCCTGACCAGGCTTTGGCCAACTCATCCAACACTGGGCTAGAACCGTTCTTGCTAAAAACCTTTCCCATTTCGTCATACCGGGCTAGTGCCACGGCACGCGGGCGGAGGGCTGTAACTTCCGTAACTTCCTCGGTAACGTTGCCGTCCTCATCCTCGGTGGTGGTGATGATCCGCTTTGTGTGCACCAGCGGATCGGTAACCGCGGCGTCACTGTTTGCTTCAATGTAACGGGTGAGATTAGGTGCCGCCTGTGTGTCGGGGTTGTATTCCACATGCTTAATTCCGCGGCTTAGTGTGTGTTGCTGTGCCGGGGTGATCCTTTTAAGATGTGCCTCTTCCTCACCGTCGTGGCTAACCCTAATAAAGTCACGCTCACGCTCGGCGCGCATGCCGGGGGATACCTTATCCAAATAGGTGTCCTGCATTAAGGTGCAGTCGGTGTCCTCGGGCCGTTCATTAAACCAGGCACGCGTCTCACCCGTGTCATCCCAAAGCCACGGCTGTGACATAGCTAGCGACTTTCCTGCACCAGACGGTCCCATCAGCTGCACAAAAAGTGCCGCGGGCTTTCGTGACTTGCCGTCACCAGTAGGGGTGCGGAGGTAGGGCGGTATCCTCATGCAGGTTAAAACCAGTTGGTGCACGTATGCCGCCACGGGATGAATCATTCCCCCGCCTGTGCCGTGTGTGTAGATAGCTCGGGTCACGGGGCTGAAATTCATGATCTTATTGATCAGGGCGAGGTCGTTAGGCGGTCCATCAGGGAATTTCTCGCGGTCACTCGGTGCAGCCTCACCCTTGGCCACGGCTTTTGCCACAGTGTGCACCAGGCGCGGCGGTATAGGTGCGGGCCGATCCCCTCGGATCGCCACGGCTGTGCGGTCTCCGGTGCCGATAAACCCGCGTGCCGCGGTGATGATTTCAAGCACAGTTGCGGCCTGTGCCGTGGTGAGGGCTACCGATCCAATACCTGTGCGCGGGGTGTCCTCGGGGTCGTATATACGGCATCCACGGGGCCGCGGGGCAATGGTGTCGGCGGGGTCGTAGTCATGCATGAGGGTGGTGATCGCGTCGTCGTCGTCCTCGGCGGTGTCGTCCACCACAGTGAGTACCGGCGCGGCCGGTGGTGCGGTCGGTGGTGTGCCCTCGTGCTGTGGTGTGGCCTCGGGTTGTGGTGTGGTCGTGGTCGGTGGTGTGGCCTCGGGCTGTGGTGTGGTCGTGGTGGTGTCCACGGTCGGTGCACTAGGTGTGGTCACGGTCGTGTCCTCACGCTGTGCACTAGGTGCAGTCGTGGTCGGTGGTGTGGTCGTGGTCGGGGGTGTGGTGGTGTCCACGGTCGGTGCACTAGGTGTGGTCACGGTCGTGTCCTCACGCTGTGCACTAGGTGCAGTCGTGGTCGTGTCGGTGTCCTCACGCTGTGCACTAGGTGTGGTCCCGGTGGTGTCCTCATGCTGTGCACTAGGCGCGGCCGTGGTGGTGTCCTCGGCCGGTGGAAGTGCATCAGTGGCGAGGGCAATAGCGGCGAGAATTTCATCAGCGTCGTTGTCACCCACCTCGGCGGCTAGTAGCGCACGCTCGGCTGTGGGTGAGGCAAAACCAGGCATGGTGGCGGCGGTATAGGTGGCGGTAATTGACTCACTGCCCTCGGCGGTGCCCACGGAGGCATAAAGAAGATCAATCTTTGTCACCAGCACCCCGTTACCGTCATCACGGCGGGCAAATTCCCTCCACTCATCAGGCACATGAGGGCTATAGCTAAAGCCAAATCTAAGGCCTTCGGCGCAATTCTCGGTGTGGCAAATCATTTGGTATTCGCTAGCTCCACCAGGCCTGCACCATAGCTCACACCCGCACGCCGAGTCGCGGTCATAGCGGGTATAGTCCCACTGCTCTAACAGATCGCTCCACGGCGTTACGCGGGTATAAAAACGATCCTCGGGGGAATTAAGCGCGTCACGCTCGGCGGCATCAGCTGCACGAAGAACAGCTGTG
Source organism: Corynebacterium sp. HMSC05E07 (assembly GCF_001807225.1). Taxonomy (NCBI): domain Bacteria; kingdom Bacillati; phylum Actinomycetota; class Actinomycetes; order Mycobacteriales; family Corynebacteriaceae; genus Corynebacterium; species Corynebacterium sp. HMSC05E07. The sequence goes on along the minus strand of NZ_KV788248.1, from coordinate 6,878 downwards.
GCTGTATCAGTGGTGGTGGTACTGCTCACCCGCTCACGGCGGCGGGTGGTCGGTGCCTCGGCGGGTATCACCACATCAGCGGCGGCGAGTAACCCGCCTTGACCCGCTGCATAAGCATTGTCATTGGTGAAATAACCAGGGTAGGCGGTGCCGATCTCGCTCGGAGCATAAGCGGTGCCGTCATAACCGACAATGGTGCCGGGGTCGTCCTCGGGGTGTGTCATTGCCTTGAGCTGTACCGCCATTGCCTCACCAAAGCACTGTGCGGCGGTACACTGCTCGGCGGTCCACCCGTCACCCGGCACCAGGGCCGGGGCGCGGCCGGTGATGTAGTCGGGGCACGGAACCAGGGTCGGAACCTCAGCGCGGTGGCCGGTGAAATGCAGCAGGCGTTCAATAAAGGCGGGGTATACATCAGTGACGGCTAGTCGTCCCTGTGAATCCACGTGTGGCACATACCGTCCTTCGGCGCGCTGTGACGGCGGGCATAAGGTGTATGCACCATGGAACCTCACATCAAGGGCGGTGCGTCCACCAGGGTTATCAGCTGTGGCGCGGGTCGGATCGTCTGCGGCGGGGCGCTGTGTGATCTTTTTGGGTAGTAGGCATGTGCCGTCCTCGGCGTAGTACTCATCAGGGTACCCGTAGAATTTGTGGCCAAAAGGGCCACGCTTAATGCAGCGGAGGTAGAAGTGTGCGCCTCCGGTGTGGCCTACTTTGTCGGTCCCGTCCTCGGCCTGCACACCCGGTGTGGTCACGGTCACCTGTGGCACAACACCAGCTAGGGCAAAGCACAGGCGCTTGAAATAATCTACGTCGGCGGCTGTGTCACAATCCACAACGATCAAACCGTCACCCGCCACAATGCCCAAATTCATTGGCTGCTGTGCCGCGGTCACCTTTGCCTTAAGGTCGTCATCCAAAGCCACGGGCGCGGCGCTAGTACCCCTCAGCGGGCCTCCCTTAGCGAGGGGCTTAACGCCCACCCACCCGGCACAGGGTAGATCCTGCACCAGGCCTAGCAGGTACTCGGTATCAGTATCAGTAGCAGGCCGGGGCGGGGTGTAATCCTCGGCGGTGTGTGCGGTGGCCACGGGCACGGCGGTGACGTTATCCGGGTTGGCATAGGGGATCGCTAGTCCCTGTGGTGTGGTCGTGGTCGTGGTAGTATCCATGTCAGATCCTTTTGTCGGGGCATACCCGCGGCCGTGTGATGGTGGCCGCGGGTATTTTTATGAGCAACATGCAGGCGGGGGGCGGGGTGAGGTTGTGATGATTGCGCGTGCTAGGTACTCACGGGGCGCGGCGTGTTATGCCACGGCGGTTCAGTCGTCGTCTGCATAGGCTTCGGCGTAGTCGTAGTCGTCGTCATAGTGGTCACGCACAAAGTCACCAGCCTCGGCGCGGTAGCGGTCGAGCCACAGGCGCGGGGTGATAAACCAGCGGGGTGACACCTCGGCGCGGGTGGCGGCATCAAGGTCTTTGGGGTCTGATAGGTCATCCACATGCACCGCCACGGCGTGCGCCACACTACGCCAGGACGTGTCCAAACCAACGGCGGTGCAGGCGGCTAGCACATAATCCTTAGGGGCGAGCGTCCACCCCTCGGCCTCGGCCTCGGGTGCGAGGTCATGCCACAAGCTCGGGGCGTTGTTCTCATCAGGGTGCACGGTGTCGTCCACGGCGGTGGTGAGTGCATGCACCAGGTCATATAGTTCTATGTCGGTAGGCATGTCCTTGCCCGGTGCCGGTAGCCACAAAGCGTCATCAGCTCCAAAGCGGTAATCGGTGCGGGCCTCATACCGCTGCTCGGTGAGGTAGTGCGCGAGGTCACTCGCCCACATCACGGGCGCTATCTCAGCGAGGTCCACTACCGGTGTCCACCTCGGCTCACGGGGGATTTCACCCCACACAAAGCATGGTGCCGGGGTGAATAGGTGTCCATCATGGGCGCGGAAGTCGGCACAGTCCATCATCAAATCAACGGCTTGACCACACCCCACACTAGCGATCCTTCCCATTTGCCAACCATAGGGTGTCACGGAAATCAGGTCGTCAACGGGCGAGCGGCGAGCCACAGACGATGCAATCACGTACCGCAATACGCGGTAGGTCTCATACTCGGTTGAGTCCTCGGGCACGGTATAGGCGGGGGTGTGGTGTAGGTAGTGGGCAATGTCGCTAGCTACTATGCCGATCACGTCACCAAAGGTGAAATCGTCGGGAAGGGCATTAGAAATGCTCACCACATCAATCACGGCGGCGCGGTAGTAACGCTGCATCAAGGTATCTAGGCCGTAACCCAACATATTGCGGTGAGGGATGGTCGGTGTACCGGACTGCACGTCACGCACGGAACTGTTACGGGCAATCACGGAAAGCATGAACAAAATCAGCGCGCGGCGGGTGTTTGTCTTTGCCTCCTCATAGGGGAAGCTGTGGCGAGTAGTGGTGGTGTCGGGTAGGTGGTTGAACATTGTGGGTACTCCTTTGAGTATCATGCCGGGGCGTGTGTTGTGTGTGTTGTGTGTACCCCGGCGGGGGGTTGTGTGTGTGGCTACGCGCTAACTACGCGCGTGTAGTGGTGGTGGTCGGGGCTAGTGGCCTGTGTGCAGTCGGGGTAGGTGCAGTACACCTCGGGCAACTCTTCCACTAGGTCGGCATAGGGTGAGTCGTCGTCCACGGCACCTAGCTCGGTGGCGGTGGTGATGAGGTGCATCATTGCCGGGCGCACGCGGTCGGCGTGTAGGGGTCCCAAAGCGGTGATTTCCTCGGGCACATGTGCCACACCCGCGGCGCGGGTTAGGGCATGGTCGTCGGTGTAGCGCTGTGCACATAGGTGATCTAGGACATAGGCTGCATACTCATCCCCCTCATCCATCAGCAGGCGGCGGGCGGTGGTGTAGGTGTATAAGGCCTGTGCCTGTGCCTCGGCCGGGGTGTGTGCCGGGCCGGTCACTATTGCCTTTCCACGGGCCGCGGCTAGGGCATTATTGGCATTGCATAGGGCGGTGTAGTAGTCGTCCACCTCAAGCGCGACACCGGGCCGATCAGGGTAGGTGCGGCGGGCGAGGTCGGTAGCCATGGTGCATATCACGTGTGCCACGCGGTGCAGGAACACTACATATTCAAGCACCTCGGCAACGTGGTCTGCTGTGGCTGCAACACGACGCGCGGCAATGATGAGGACGTCCATAGCGTGCTGTTGATCGGTGGTGTACTGCTGCTCGGGCATAACCCGGTGCAGGTAGTCGGGCGAGATTTGGCGGGCTAGGAAGGCCACGCGGTCACTGTATGTATCAGTAGCGGTGTGCATGGTTACCAGCCTCGGGCGTCCTGCTGTGTCCACTCGGCTACCTCACGGCGGTGGCGCTCTTCCTCTTCCTCACGCTGCTCGCGCTCCATTTCCTCAGCGTCGTGTAGGTACTCTTGAAATTCTTTCCAATCAGGGGTGTGGTCGATCCGGTACACCTCACCACAGGCAAACAGTTCCTCGGTGGTGTATGAGCGGTCCACGCCGATCCACAGGTCCTCACCTGCTCTAGTGATCGTGTCCAAATCAACGTTGATGACTGCATCATCAGGCAGGTTGTCCAACTCTTCGGCGGTGGTGATGAGGATTAACTCATTTGGGTTAGTAGTAGTAGTCATGGTGACTTCCTTTGTGTGTGTCCTCGGCATGGTGTGCCGGGGGTGTGTTAGTTGGTGACGGTAGAAAGATTGGCGTCAAGCCATGTCAGGAATTCTTCGCGCGGGTAGTAAACGCGTCGGCCGATATAGATAAAACGCGGGCCTCCACCCTGTGCGCGGAGCCTCTTCCAAACCCACGGCGAGGACGCGGGGGCGAGGTCGATCAGATCCTCGGTCGTTAGTAGCTCGGGGAGATCGGTGTATACAGCCATAAAAAATCCACCTCCTGTGGCAGCTGCATGAGTGTGTGTCATTGCAGTCCCTCGGCGCTGTGTGGTGCGGGCCGGGGGCGGTAGTGATTGCTGTTCACGGGCTGTGGTGAGGTCCCGTGATGAGGTGGTGATTTCAGTATAGCGCGGCGTACTAGGGTGCACTAGGGTGCGGTAGCTATAATTAGCGGACGCAAATACGGTTGGGGCACTTGTTCCATTTGTGACGTTTTGCCCCGGCTGTGTGTTGCATTTATGCAGGTAGAAGGCGTTTTAGTGTCAATACCTGTTGACATGTGACCTGCAATACACTCACCCCCATTAGGGGGGGGTAACCCCCGCACACACTAGGACACACACACCATGGAACCCGGCGATCTGTACCAACAGCCAACTAAATACACCACACCAAAGGGCCGCGTGCGGTGGAAGTACCGGCTATACCTCGGGCCGCACAAAAGACCCTTTTATAAAGGCTTCCGAACCAAAGCGGGGGCTGAGCGTGACTATCAGAAGCGAGCACGTGAGGCACGCCGGGGTGTGGTGGTGGACGGGTCGGCGGGCCGCAAACCGTTGTCACATTGGCAGGAAGAATGGGAAAGGACGAACGATCTTTCCGCGGCCACACAGGCCACAGGCATTAGTGCGTGGCGGGTGTGGATCGAACCTCAGCTCGGTGCCACACCTATCAGGACGCTCACTGCACAGACGGTACAGACGTGGATCGACGACATGAGTGCAGATGGTGCCGGGGTGCCTGTGCAGAAGCAGGCATTAGCGCAATTGCGGCGACTCATTAAGATCGCTTTGGCATGTGAGGCTATAGCCAGTGACCCAACGCGGGGTGTGCGTGTGGGTAGTGGTCCCGGTAGTCGTGGCGTTGTGCAAGAGTTACGCCTCACCCCGGCTAATGTGCGCACGCTTATAGCTGAGTCCCCGGCGTGGTGTCGGTTGCTTATTGAAGTCTTAGCGATGACGGGCATGAGGCAGGGTGAAGTTTTTGGTCTCAGCGTCGGTGATTTGGATCTGCACCGAGTGCCGCCACAACTGTGGGTGCACTTATCATGGTCGCCACATAACGGCGGACACCTTAAGGCCACGAAGACAAATAAAGATCGCGTGGTAGTGGTGCCGGTGGATACGGCTGCACGCCTCATAGAACACACTTCCGATAAGGATGCCGCGTCACCAGTATTCACAACACCCGCCGGGGCACGGATCGACGCGAGCAATTTCCGCGCGCGGGTCTGGCTACCGTTGCTTAACCGGGCGCGGGCGGTCGATCCAACCTTCCCGCGCGAGCATGTGAAGGTGCATGAATTACGTCACTTCTATGCCACGACGGCATTAACGAAAGGGGTCGATTTAGTCACTGTGTCAAAACAATTAGGACACTCATCCACATCAGTGACGGCTGATATTTACGCGCGGTGGGTGCCTACGGCGGGCGCTGCTGCTGCTAATGCTGTGGCTAATGCAATTACGGGTGCAGGTAGCGTCGGTGGTCGTGGTCACCTTCGCGCGGTGGCCGGTGGTGGTGGTGATGAGGCCTCGGCGGGGTGTCGTGATGATGGTGATGATGAGTCCACGGCGAGTAGTGGTGGTGGTGTCGCGGGCTAGGTGCGGCGGTAGAATAATGGTCACGGGTAACTCCCTAACTCCCCCCCGGCCGTGTGTGATTGTGTGTGTGCGGCCGGGGGGGTTACTTATGTGCCGGGGCCGCGTGATGTGTCCTCGGTGATGGTGCCGGGCTAGGTGTGGCGGTGTGATGATGCCGCGGCGTGGTCTGTGCAGGTGAATGTAAATAGTGCCGGTGACTAGTGCGGGCGAGTCCCCAACCATGTGCCGCGGCGGTGTGATGCTGTGCGCGGTAGTTGTGTGGCTAGGCCTCGGCGTTGGTGTGTCGGGCTGTGTGATGAGTCCCCGACTGTGGTGTGCAGTACCTGTGATGAGTCGTGACGGCGAGTCGTGGTGATGCATTAGGCCGGGGCGTGGTGATGGTGTCGGGCTGTGTGATGAGGCCTCGGCGTGGTGTGTGCGTCGGTCGTCCTCATGGTGGCGGTGATGTGTCGCGGTGTGGTGTCGGCGGTGTCGTGGCCTAGGTGAGGTCGTGGCGTGGTGATGGTCGTGGCCTAGGTGCGTGGCGTGGTGATGGTCGTGGCCTAGGTGAGGTCGTGGCGTGGTGATGTTCCGGGCTGTGTGATGAGGCCTCGGTGTGGTGTGATGAGTCCCCGGCGGTGGTGATGTTCCGGGCTGTGTGATGAGGTCCCGGCGGTGGTGATTGTGCCGGGTGTCCTTATGGTGTCGCGGTGATGTGTGGTGAGGTCCCGGCGTGGTGTCGTGATGGTGCCGCGTCGGTGATCTTTATGGTGCACAGTGCCGCGGTGTGGTGGTGATAGGGCGCGGCGGTGGTGTGGTGATGGTGGTGCCGCGGTGGTGTGATGAGTCCCCGGCGGTGTGGTGGTGATGGTGGCCGGGGCCTTAACGCGGTGTGGCGGTACTAGGCCTCGGCGGTGGTGCGGTGATGGTGGTCGTGGCCTAGGCGCGGTGGTGTGGTGATGGTGGACGGGGCCTTAACGCGGTGGTGTGGTGATGGTCCCCGGCTGTGGTGCGGTGCGTTGGTGCAGGTAACGGGCTGCTATAAAGACGAACTAGGTGATCCAAATATGATCCAACCAGTGCGCTTCTAACTGCACCTCACTGCACTTGTTTTGGGCCTGTAACTAATTTTGGGGACATGCCATATCATCATGTTAATGCAGGTCACGCGGTGTAATTGTGACAAAGCATGTGCACCAGGCGAGGACGAACCAGCAGGCCTAACGGGTTACCTGCTCACTCGTAATGAGAAGGTCGCGAGTTCGATTCTCGCAGGCGGCTCCATTAAGCCCCAGCTAGAACAGTGTTCCAGCTGGGGTATTTTCCTATCGTCACCGGCGGCTACTAAATCGGCTTAAGGGACATTTCGTGTGGATAAAC
>NZ_KV788247.1:0-2831 GCF_001807225.1 Corynebacterium sp. HMSC05E07 | reverse complement strand
TCCATGTCCAAAAACCCTATGGACATAACACGTCTAGCCTGGGAACCATGATTTACACGGCTAAGGTTCATGACGTTGTTCACGGTGACGAGGAGCTGCGTGGGGAAGCGGTGCTCGTCGATAAGCTCTGGCCCCGCGGCGTGGCCAAAGAACGCCTGGATTATGATCACTGGTTCAAGCACGTGGCTCCCAGCGCGGAGCTCCGGAAATGGTGGGGCCACGACGCTGACAGTTTTGAGGAGTTCGGTCGGCGTTACCGCGCTGAGCTAGATGAGAACGAGAATGAGGAATTGGAGAAGCTGCGCCAGTTTGCGGCAGACGGCGACCTCACCCTTCTCTTCGCCGCCAAGGACCGAAAGATAAACCACGCCGTCGTGCTGAAGGCGTGGCTTGAGGGAAAGTAGTCGGTCTTAGGCAAAGAGGCCCCAGATGGTTGCGCCCACTGCGATGAGGCCAGTGACAACGACGAAGTAGTTGCTGGCACGGGTGCGGAACTGCTTCAGAGCATCGATGCGGTGGATGGCGTACATCGGCAGCAGGTAGAGAATCGACGCGATGAACGGTCCACCGATGGCCTCAATGAGTCCCAGAATTGAGGGATCAAGGATGGCGACGACCCAAGCGGACACAAAGATGATGCCGTGCATGACAGAATTGAGCTGCTTTTCTGAGAGCTTCTTCGTCGCGCTCGGTGCCACGGTGCGCAGCAGGAAGTTGCCGCCCTCGGTAGCGCCCAGCACGTGTCCGAAGTAGGAGGACACAATGGCCACCATCGCAACGATGGGGGAGAGGAAGGCCAGGACCGGCACGCCGGTGACGTTTGCCAAGTAGGACAGCACCGGCAGGTTCTGCTCGCGAGCCTCCGCTAGGCCGTCCGCGCCCAGCGTCAGCGTGCAGGACCACACGAAGAACATCGTGAACACGGTGAGCAGGATGGCCGTCAGGGCTAGTGCGCGGGAAGCGTTCTCCGAGCTCTTCTCGCGACCGTGTGCGGCGACCATGGCCAGGGAGAACTGGGAAATGGCGGGAGAGTGGTTAAAGGAGAACACCAGCACCGGAATGATGAGGGCCACCGAACCGACGATGCGCCAGTCATTGTTGCCCACCTCCATGAAAGAGGCGATGTCCCACCGCGGGATGAGGTAAATAGACAGCGCGCCGAGGCAGAAAATCAGCGGATAGACCAGGAACTGCGTCACCGCGAGCACGATGCGCTGTCCAAAGGTGAAGACCACGGTCATCACACCGACGAGGAGGAAGGACAGCAATGGACGCGGAATCGTAGGCCCACCCAGCTGGTTGACGATGAAACTGTTGACCGTGTTCGTGATGGACACGCCATAGATCAGCACGATGGGGAAAATTGCGCAGAAATACACCACGGAGATGATGAGGCCTGCGGTTTTGCCGAAATAGTCGGTGACCACGGCCGTGATGTCCTCGCCCTGGCGCGGTGATGCGCAAATCATGCGGGCGAGTCCACGGTGGGAGAAGTAGGTCATCGGGCCAATCAAAATCGTGGCCACGAGCAGAGGCCAGAAGCCGAAGCTGCCGGCATTGATAGGAAGAAACAGAATGCCAGCGCCGACGGCGGTGCCGAAGAGCGAGATAGCCCATTCGGTATTGCTCGTCGGGCGCTTAGTGGATTCCGGGGAGCTGGAGGTCTCGGTACGTGTGCTCACTTTGCAGCCTTTAACAAAGTAGGTGGACTGGACTCGCATACCTTAACAGCGTTGAAATTGACGTTAATCACAAGGGGGTGCTTATGAAAGCTATGCCTCATGTGGCCTGGGTTGGGGCTTGCGGGAATAGGGGTGTGTGCAGTAGCGTTGAACGAACCGTAGGCGCGTGAAAACGTGTTCTGCGCAGCTTTCACAGCAATGTGTTACTGAGGGGTCGACTTGGTTTCGACTTCGTACATTGAGCCAGGGGAAGCGTGCCGGTGCAGGCTAGAGACCACCGTTAAGCGTCGTAGCAACCAATAAACGCAGAGAAGAACTCTCAGCGTGACTACGCCCTCGCTGCCTAATTACAGCGACGCGTGTCTGTCAGCCTAGGTTTCGTTCCTGACCTAGAACCTGGCATCGACTAAGGAACTTGCCTGACCGGTTTGTTGTTCGGCCGGTTGGGGACTTTGAGAGCAACTGGGCCCATCATCCGGAGCGTGTTTGCCCGAGCCGGAGGGCCGAGTAGAGATCCTGTGCAGACTGCGCACGGAGAAGCCCTGGCAAGATGACGAAGGACCCGGGTTCAATTCCCGGCGGCTCCACCGAATGTCAAGAAACCCGCTGGTCAGAACGGCCAGCGGGTTTCTTGTTTGGATGGTTAGCCCTGCCGCTGGCGCTGGCGGTGCTAACGACAGTCGCGATGAGCGGCAGGCCGCAGCAGAGCAGCAACGGAAGCGCGCAGCATGCCAGTAGGAGCAGCCCGGTCCCTGCGGCGACGATGGGACCGGCGCGCCGTTCGTCGCGGTCGTGATCGGCGCTCATCGTCTGGACCTCTTCCGGATGAGATCTCCCCGATTGCATGCGTTGCCGTTCATGCGCAGCACGAGAGCAGTGACGGGTCGGTGGTGAAGGACTTCGCGGCGATCCGGATGCCTTCGGTCATGGTCAGGTAGGGGGCCCAGGCGTCGGCGACTTCGGCGATGGTCTTGCCGAGCACGTGGACGCCTGCGGCGGCGAGTTCCCCGGCGTCCTTGGCGACGGCGGTGAGGCCGAGGATCTCGCTCGTATCGGCGTTCACGACGATCTTGATGAACCCGCGGGTGTCGCGGTTGATCACCGCCCGGGGCACATACTGGCCCTTCCGGTTTTAGAGTGCGTTGATTT
>NZ_KV788246.1:3393-34126 GCF_001807225.1 Corynebacterium sp. HMSC05E07 | reverse complement strand
AGAGTAAGAAACCGCCGACACCAAACAACACAACACAACTCAATAAAAAGCCCAAGGCCCTAGACACCCACCACGGCGTCTAGGGCCTTGAGTCGTTTTCCTAACCCCACCAGCCCGCACCCCAGGCCACCACACTATTCCTCACAGCCCCTACGTACGGATGCAACAGCACCAAAAACCCAGACCAGAAAACCGACACACCCAGCGTGCTGCCAACCACACCACACACCGACATAGAAGCCGACCAGCATGAGTCGCCACCCAGGTCTGGACAAACACAAAGGACTCAGCACCACGTTTGCTCTGCTGTTGGGCCGTAATGTTCACATGCGAATCCTACAATGGAAGTAGCGAGAACTTTATGGCAACGTCGTTTCGCCATTCACGGTAAAGGAATAGAAACATGATTGAATTTCTTTTATTCCTCTGTCCCTCAGTGCTCTATATTTTTTTCCGGCGCAAGTCACTAGGGGTGTCCCGTGCCCGGGCTCATGTGGGGTGGCGATGGGGAAGCTGGCAAACGGCAGGGCTAAGCCTCGTTTTGTTCCCTGTGCTGCTAGGAATTGGTTACCTTGGTATCCGTCTGGTGTCGACAGCCAGTCTGACCCTCCCAGGTGTCGTTCTCGTCCAAGGGGTAAGTGTTGCCGTGATTCTTAGAGCCCTAGGAGAGGAGATTTTCTTCCGAGGATTCCTCGGCGGCTTGTTTCTTCGACGCTGGGGACTATGGGTTGGGAACACTCTTCAGGCCGCTATTTTTCTCGTGCCTCACCTCGTGCTGTTGAGTTTTGATGTGCATTTGTGGCCGATACTTCCCGTTCAGTTCCTCGGTGGCTGGATACTTGGAGCGGTGAGATTTCGTTCGGGTAGCATCGTTGAGTGCTCAGTTCTACATGCTGCCCTTAATGTAGGGATTGGACTGCTGGCGGGGTAGGGGAAGGATTGGGTTCGTGTGCTCGGGACGATTAATGGTCAACTCTTTGCACAAAGCTCTGTGCCGCAGGTCTATTTTTCGTCCGTCAGGCGTCGCACTGCCTCGCGGATGACCTCTGGACGCTTGCAGAAGGCAAAACGCACCTTGTTCGTCCAGGGTTCGGGATTGTCGGTAAAAGCGGCCAGCGGGATGGCGGCCACGCCCTTCGTGGCGGGAAGCTGCATACAGAAATCGATGCCGTTCATGCCGGTTGAGGAGATATCGGCAACCACGTAGTAGGTGCCGCCCGTGTCGTGGACATGGAAGCCTAGTTCTACCAACCCTGCGACGAGGATGCTGCGGCATGCCTCAAGCTCGGCGACCATGCCATTAAGCCATTCCTGCTCATAACGCAGGGCGTGGGCAACGGCGGGCTGGAATGGCGTGGTGGACACGAAGGTGGTGAACTGCTTGGCCGTGATGACGCCGTCGAGAAGCGCGGGCTCCGCAAGTGCCCAGCCGGTCTTCCATCCGGTGCAGTTGAAAGACTTGGCGGCGGAGGAGACCGTGACGGTGCGGGAAGCCATGCCAGGAAGGCCAGCAATGCTGATGTGGTGAGCGTCACCGAAGGTGAGGTTCTCGTAGACCTCGTCCGCGAGGACAAGGAGATCTTTTTCAACGCAGAGCTCAGCGAGTTGTTCGAGAGCAGCACGGGAGAACACCGAGCCCGTCGGATTATGGGGAGTGTTGATGATGACCATGGCGGTCTTGTCCGTGATAGCCGCGCGCACGGCGTCCACGTCGATGTCCCAGCTGTTGCCGGATTCTTTGAGGGGGATGGGGATGCGGGTGGCGTCGGCAAGCGCAATTGCGGCGATGTATGCGTCATAGTAGGGCTCGAGGACAATGACTTCTTGGCCCGGCTCCACGAGGCCCAGGACGGAGGCCGTGATGGCCTCGGTAGCACCCGCGGTGACGACGACGTGGTCGTGCGGCACGGAATACGTGTCCGCGATGGCATTCACCAGTTCCGGCACACCCCGCAACGGTGCGTACTGGTTGTTTCCGCCAGCGATGTTTTCCTGAGCGATGTCCAGCATGCGCTGTGGGCCATCAGTATCAGGGAAACCCTGACCCAAGTTCACCGCATCATTCTCCACGGCGAGCGCGGTCATCGTGGCGAAGATGGTTTCGCCGAATTCCTGAAGTCTGTGAACAGTCATTTAGAGCACCAACAAGTCATACTTCGTGGCCTTCACGTCAGACAGACGCTTGCGCGCGCGGTCGAGACGCTGCCACTGGTCTTCCGGGATGGACTTGCGCGCTACGGTAACTGTTTCCGCATCCGGGGTGCCCCACGCGATGGGCATAGGGGTGATCTGCTGCCAATGCTCCTTGTCGCTGGAGCTACGCTGGCCAGAAACAGCCGCAACCGGAACCTTGGTGCCCACCGTGCGCTTGATGCCCGGGATGTTGCTCACCGTGCGCAGGCACACGCCCCAGCGCGGCGTGGCCTTCGGGTCCACGTTGGTGTTCACCAGCGCTAGGAGCACCATGTCGCGCTCGTTGACCTCCGCCACGACTGCGGGGGCAAGAGGATAGGAGTCATACAGCTTCTGCGCCGAGCCTACCTGGCGGGAGGCCAGCACGCCAATGACGGCGCAGAAAATACCGAAGAGCACCATGCCCAGTCCCACGGTGATGCGCCAGGTGGCATCAATCCCGAAGTACAGCGCAATGCCGCCAATGATGAGCAGCAATCCCATAACGAGACCGGAGTTGCGCAGGCGTGAGGAATCGCGCAGGAGCTCGTTGTTCTGCTTGGCAAAGTCCTCGTGGACATTAAACTTGAAAATCTTCATTGGTTCACAAGTCTACTGCGTCCACCAGCCGGTAGGCATACCCTTGCTCCGCTAAAAAACGCTGGCGGTGCATGGCGTACTCGGCATCGAGGGATTCGCGGGCGACAAGCGTGTAGAACGTGGCCTCCTGCCCGTCCTTCTTCGGGCGCAGTAGACGGCCGAGGCGCTGTGCTTCCTCCTGCCGGGAGCCAAAGGTACCGGAGACCTGGATTGCCAAGGCTGCCTCGGGCAGGTCGATGGAAAAGTTAGCCACCTTGGACACCACGAGTGTGTTAAGTTCGCCATCGCGGAACTGTTGGAAGAGTTTTTCGCGCTTGGCGGTGGAGGTTGTGCCGTCGATGACGGGGGCGTGAAGGTGCGCGCCGAGCTCCTCGAGCTGGTCCACGTAAGCACCGATGATGAGTGCTTGCTGGTCTTCATGTTTCTTCAGCAGCTTGTCCACGGTGCGGAGCTTGGCGCTTGCCGACGCCGCAATTCTGTACCTATCCCGTGACTGCGCTGTGGCATAGAGCATGCGCTCTTCCTGCGTCATGTCCACGCGCACTTCGACGCAGTCCGCGGTGGCGATGTAACCTGCGGACTCCAGCTCCTTCCAGGGTGCGTCATAGCGCTTGGGCCCGATGAGCGAGAAAACATCGCCTTCGCGGCCATCTTCGCGCACGAGGGTGGCGGTAAGTCCCAGACGGCGGCGTGATTGGAGGTCGGAGGTCATGCGGAAGACTGGGGCGGGGAGCAGGTGGACTTCGTCGTAAATGATGAGGCCCCAGTCGTGGGAGTCAAAGAGCTCAAGCGCTCGGTATTCGCCCTTCGTCTTGCGAGTCACCACCTGGTAGGTGGCGATGGTAATCGGCTTGATCTCCTTCTTTTCGCCGGAGTATTCGCCGATCTCATTCGGGGTAAGGCTCGTGCGGCGCAGCAGCTCATCGCGCCACTGGCGGCCAGCTACTGTGTTGGTGACGAGGATGAGGGTGGTGGCCTGGGCCTTGGCCATGGCGGCCGCACCCACGATGGTCTTACCTGCGCCACAGGGCAGAACGACGATGCCGGAGCCGCCCGCCCAGAAGGACTCGGCGGCGTACTGTTGATAATCGCGCAACTGCCAGTCCACTTCATCGGTACTTAAACGCATGGGGTGTGATTCGCCGTCGACGTAGCCGGCGCGGTCATCTGCCGGCCAGTTGGCCTTGAGCAGCTCCTGTTTGAGACGCCCACGGGCGGACGGCGGCACGGCAATGGTGTTCTCGTCGATGCGCTGCCCCAGCAGCTCGCTCACCTTCTTGCGGCGCGTGAGCTCTTCGAGGATGGCGGGCTCATCCGATTCGAGGATGAGGCCGTGGGCTGGGTGCGCGAGGAGGCGGACGCGGCCGTAGCGGGACATGGTCTCGGCGACGTCGATAAGCAGCGCCTGCGGCACCGGAAAGCGGGAGTAGCTCTCCAGAACATCGACTACTTGCTCGGCATCGTGGCCGGCGGCGCGCGCATTCCACAAGGCCAACGAGGTAATCCGATAGGTGTGAATGTGCTCGGGCGCGCGCTCGAGCTCAGCAAACGGGGCGAGCGCGGCACGGGCCTGGGTGGCCTGCGGGTGGTCGACCTCAAGGAGGACGGTTTTGTCCGACTGGACGATGAGCGGTCCGGGCATGGTGGAACCGAGTCCTTTCTGGTGTGCTGTTAAACGTCGTTGGCGAACCGAACAGTGGAAATACGGTGCACGGGGAATCGCACGGGCTTGCCGCTCGCGCCCAGGGCATCGATGTAGCCGCCTTCGACGGACAGCGGCTTCACCGTGACGGTGCGGATGGTGCCGCTCTTGTCGGCATAGGAAATCACAATATCGGTGTGGACGCGCGCGGCAGCTCGGGCCAGCGCGAGCGGATCTGGCTCCTCCTCATTGTGTGTGCTGGGGGTTTGTCCTGATGTCCGCAGGTTCTGCACCGCCTGGTCCACCGAGGCGGGCGTGCGGGTAGTGGCCTTGGCACGGGGCGTGGGCAGAAGATACGGCTCCGGTGCCACTGCGATGGAGGCGCCGGACTCATCCTCCGGGGTAGGAGACAAGCCCTGAGCCCGGAGTTTCTCCAGCAGCTCGCCAACGCGCAGTGGGGAGACCGCGACCGTTGGAGCAAGCAGTCGCAGTTCGGAGACCGAAGCGGCAGCGAGTTCCATCAGCGCGGGGTCCTCACTGCGCAGATATGACAGTGCAGGTCCGCTGCGGAGAGTGCCGTGGCGCTTGGCGACGTCCCCGATGGCAAACTCCAGCGCCTGTGGCACGCCCATGGGTGAATGTTTCTCTAAGAATTCCGTCATCTCCGCAGCGGTGAGGCCATGGTCCATGCCGCGGCGAATGGTGGATTCGCTCATGCGGTACACACTGGCCAGGCCGGGGGATTCAAGATCAGCCAGAGACGTTAAGGTGCGGTGCGTAGCTGGCTCGAGCGGCCCCGGCACGAGGATGGTGAGATCCTGCTGGATGATGAACTCGGAGACCGTGTCAGGGACGAGATCAGCAGCGGCAGAGGAGTTGTTGAGCACCCGTGTGGCTTTGCCCATCGCCACCGCACCGATCCATTCGGCCTCGGCACGCAGCTTCTCGATGGTGAGTGTGCGGGTATGGCTAGCGAAAAGCGGCGATCTAAAGCGCAGCTCTTCCCAGAATTCTTCTTCAGTGAGCGCAACTGCGGAGTGGGCGTAGACGTCGAGGACGAACGCTCGGAAGTGGGATAGACGGCGCACGTGAGTGTCCTCAGACAGCGCGCGGGTGCCGTCCCAGCTGGCCCAGGGGGAGTCCCGCCAGGCGTCGAGAAGAATGCGCCACTTTTCCCCGAGCTCAGCCACGAGCCAGTCGTGTGATCCCGTGGTGGGGGCGAGGAAGTGTCCTTCGAGGCCATCCGGCTCGCCGCGGTGTAGGAGACGGGCATGGTGGCCGAGGTTGATGAGCTGTGCGGCTTCCTCTTTGTCCACATCGAGTTCCTTGGCAAGCTGGGAAAGGGAGCGCACGCCGACCGAGGAATCCTTGAGCAGTGACTCCGGATGAGCGCCCAACACCCCAATGAGCTGCTCCATGGAGCGCACAACCTCCAAGCCCGCGGCCGCACCGGCATCATCCGCCTTCGAATCCGGCTCTGGGATACCGGCGCGCCCGGACGGTGTTGTAGGGATGGGTGGGGTGGTATCCCCGGCAAGAATTCGTGCGAGGGAGCGTGGAAGGCGCACTGAGTGCGCGTTGATGCGCTCGAGAAACCCCTTGGCCAGAAGGCGTTTGGTGGGGTCCTCGGACTTACTGTCGGGCTCCGTGTTGGTGGTGTACCCCGCGCCTTCACTTTTAGCTAGCGTGCCGAGAATCCGGCGTTCATCGTCCGGTAGTTCCGCGATGTCCTCCTCGCTGAACTCACGGCGGTTGAGCAGTGACCACCCCGTGGGGAGTGCGCCCATTACGCCGGTCACGATGCGCACCTGAGGGGCATCCCCAAAAACGAGGCCGCGCTCCTTGAGCTGTTGTGTGACCTTTGGGTTGGTGTCATCCACCATGCCAATCTCACCGCCGCGCTGCGCAATGTCCTCCAGAACTGCGAGTTGTTCTGCGTTGCTATGCGCAAGGGCATCGACGACGTGCATCGGCAGAGTAAGACGCGAGGCTAACGCACCGAAGTCCTTCGGTGCCGGGGCCAAGGTTTCTCTGCGGTGGCTGAGCAGGGCGCGGAGGTCCTCCTCAGGCAAGTGGCTAAGCCATTCGCGGTAGCTGTCGGTGACGCGGGCGCGCTTCTTAGGGGAGGTCATGATGGGCCCCTAGTTTAGTTGCTGGGAAGGACTGGTAGGGAGCGGGGGAGGATTGGGGCACTTGTTGTTCAGTTGAGTTACTTTTTGGCGCGCGGTTTGGAATAATGAGGGGTATGTCGAATGAGAACAAAGGCCACATTTCCCCGGCTTGGCCGAAGAATAGCCCCCGTGAGCACGCCATCACCGAAATCTCCGCACCGTTTGCCGGCGCTTCCAGCCCTTTCGGTGATGATCTGATTTTGCCGATGCCGGCAGAGAAGCTGAACTACGTTCACCCGTACACCCGCATTAACCGCTAAGAGAATGTGCAGATAGCTGCGCATTCATCTACGGTGAGGCCGCGCCTTACGCGGCAAGTTTAAAGCCCCTCCGAGAATGTTCTCCTCGGTGGGGCTATGCCTCGTGTTCAGGATATTTCCCTAAAGGATGAGCTGAGGGGGTAAAAACAGAAAGACCGGCTGGATTGTCCAGCCGGTCTATTGTTAGTCGCGCTCAGTTTCTAGGACTGCTGAGCAGTGGTTCCCATTAGGACTCCTGAGCGGCGATGATGCTCAGGAACTGAGCCAGCGGGTCGATGACGTGGCGGTTCGCGGAGTAGAAAGCATCAAAGTCGTGGCGGTTGGCCTTGTACTGCTCGGTGAAGGAAGCCGGGATGGTCAGGCCGTACTGGGTGGCGGTGTCCTCGACGAGGGTGTAGAGGGCATCAACGGCCAGCTCGTCGGTTGGCTGCTCCTCGGCAGCTTCCTTCACGACCTCCGGTGCGTCGGCCGGAGCCTCCGGTGCGGTCTCTTCCTTAACTGGAGCCGGGGTTGCGGCCGGTGCCGGAGCAGCGCTGACGTTGCGCGGGGTCGGGGCGGAGTTCAGGCCCAGGCTTGCGGAGCAAGCCGGCCATGCGCCCCAGCCCTGCTGCGCCAGGGTGCGCTCAGCAACAGCGATCTGCTGCTCGCGGGTTGCCAGGTTAGCGGTCGGAGCGAATTCGCCGCCGCCGTATGCCTGCCAGGTCTGAGCGTTGAACTGCAGACCGCCGTGGTAGCCGTTGCCGGTGTTGATAGCCCAGTTACCGCCGGACTCGCACTGTGCGAGGCGGTCCCAGTCAGAATCCGGAGCAGCAGCGGCGTTCGGAGCCATGATGGCTGCAGCAGCACCCACGGCAACGGTGGAAGCGGCAAACTTGGTAGCGATGGACTTGTTCTTAGCGGAGTGGCGTCCCATTAAAGTATTCCTTCTCTAGGTTGTCTCTTGCGTTCTCGCGCCCAGATAGTGCCCAGTCCGGCAGATGTTTATGTATTCGATGTTCATATTCATGCACATCATTAGTGGCCGCTGTGTGAAAGCCCGGACTGTGTCTGGGGCGAGACTTCCACGACCGGCGGCCGAAGTGCCTGAGGGAAAGGGTAGCCGTTTATAACGAAACAGTCACGTTATTTGGCTCAAAACGGTAACGGAAGCGTTGGAATCGCGGTGTTTCCCCTGCTCGCTGCAGTAATGTTATCTATGTCACACTGGTAACGGGTGTGGTGGGTGTGGCGATACATAACGTGGGTTTCTTCGGTGGGGTGTCAAAGGTTAGAATGAATCTCTTTATTAGTTCCACCGGAAAGTTCCTGCGCGCGGTCTTAGGAGTCTGAGCTAAGCGTCGCCGCGCCTCCTTGTTCCGGAAGTGGAGCGCTCATGGGCCCACGGCCTGGTGGCGCCTACACTTGCATAGGAGAGACGGAAAGAAAGTGAGTGAAGAACCATGCCAATCGGCAAAGTGAAGTGGTATGACGCCGACAAAGGCTTCGGCTTTGTCAGCAACCCGGGCGATGAAGACGTCTACGTCGGCCGCAATGTGCTGCCCAAGGGCGTCGACGAGTTGTTCCAGGGTCAGCGCATTGAGTTCGACTTCGCGGCCGGCCGTCGCGGTCCGCAGGCCCTGCGCGTGAAGGTTCTGGATGCCCCACGCCGCCGCACCCCGGCTCGCAAGCCGGAGGAGCTGTCGAGCATGTTGTCTGATGTCATGACGTTGCTTGAGACCCAGGTCCAGCCGGTGCTTAGCCAGGGGCGCTACCCAGAACGCAAGACTGGCCGTCAGGTTGCTGAGATTCTGCGCGCCATTGCGAAGGACTTGGATAGCTAGGGCCTAAAGCTTTTAGGCCGATAGCTCGAAAGTGCCCTAGCTGACGAAAGTTAGGCTGATTTTTCAATGATCAGTCGTAAGTTTGGCAGCTAGGGCACTTTTCGATCGTGGAGGCGCGTGGGGCAACGCGCCGCAGCGCCGCTATTACTCTGCTGGCGCTTCGGCGTCGCCGGTAGCCTTGGACTCCTTGAGTTCATCTTCGCTCAGCGTGGACAGAGACCACACAGTGTGCATCGGGGTCTCCTCACCGTTGGCATCATGGCCAATCATGAGGGTGGAAATCTCCACCACCTTCAACAGTGGGCGCTCACCGGTGGACGCTTCAATCGGGGCGACGGAGCCGGGGATCTCCACCGAGGTGGTTTCGTTGGCGCCGTGGGCAGTGCTGTCATTGGCGGCCGGATCATCGTAGATGGACAGCACGGACCACTCGTGGTTTGAGACCGCCTCGGGGATGTCGAGCTTGAGCGTGTCATCGGGGCCCACCGTGAGGTTGGGGACGTCACCTTCCTCGCACTCAGTGCCCGGCTCGCAGATGCTGTATGGCGAAACCTCGATGGTTTCATCGCCCACCGTGGCCGTGATGGTGACATCCTTCGGCTCCGGGCCCGGACGGTCATTCCACCACTTCTGGAACAGCACCACTGCTACAACGATTACCGCTACGGCGATAATGAGCGCCAGAAATTGCAGTAGTGACTTTTTCCTTGCTTGCTTCACGGTTGCCATGGCTGTGAATCCTACTCGAAGCGAACCCGGTACAGGTCATCCCAGAGCTTGCCGGTGATCCAAAACTCGTCCGTGCCTGGAATATGGGCGATGCCGTTGAGGACGGCATTGGGGTCCTCATAGGGGCGGTGCTGGAGACGTGCCGTATCGATGACGGCGGTGACGTCGCCAGAGCTAGGGTCGATGCGCAGGATGTCGTCGCTCATCCACACATTGGCGTACACCTGACCGTCGACGCATTCCAGCTCATTGAGATTGTCCACCGGGGATCCGTTAAGAGTGACGTTAGTGCGCGGGCCAAGCTCGGCAAAGGTGTCAGGGTGCAGGTGGCGTAGCGTGGCGGAGCCATCGGACATGATGAGCTCGTGGCCTGCGTTGCACAGCCCCCAGCCTTCGCCGTCGTAGTCCACCCGGTTGATTTCGTCGAAGGTGGTGGCATCACGCAGGATAGCTGTGCCGGATTTCCATGTCAGCTGCCAGATGCCGGCATCGGTTTGTGTGATGCCCTCACCAAAATAGGAGTTGTTGAGTGCGATTTCCTGGAGTGGGTTAAGCGAACCTGGGCGAACTCGAAGCAGGCGTGATTCCCCATATTGACCTGTACCAATGAGCAGGTTGCCCGCGGTGTCCACTTCCAAGCCTTGGGTGAAGGTGTGGGGGAGGAGAGGCTTCGTCTCCAGGACTGTGGCACTGAGGCGCTCGGGGGACGCAGTGCTTGCCGACGTCCCCTCGGCCCCCACCTGCGCCGTCTCCACCGTCTCAGGCGCCGCTGGATCCACACCACCAGGTGCGGAAGAGCAGGACGACAGCGGCGCGAGCAGCGCTGCAGCAGACAACGTAGCAGTGAGAATGCGGGACGCGCGAGTGAGGCGAGGGAGGGTCATGTCTGTCATTGTGCACTATGGTGACGGCCGTGATGAATAATGAGAGGGTGACTCGCAAGAAAAAGATGCATTCCCCGCTTCTCGATTCCGCCGCGGTCGACCTGGCGCGCCGGGCAGTGGAGGAGGTGGGCGAGGGGGACGTCGGAAAGCACCGCGGCGTTGCCGGAGTAGGCCGCAACGTGGCCACCCACCGTTTTGACGCCCACGTCCCGGGTTATCCGGGCTGGGAGTGGCACGCCGTCGTTGCCTGCGCCGAAGGCTCGCGAACACCGACTGTCAATGAGGTTGCGCTCGTCCCTGGTGGGCACGCGCTCCAGGCCCCGGAATGGGTTCCCTATTCCGAGCGACTGCGCCCAGGTGACCTCGGCCCCGGCGATCTCATGCCGCCGGCACCTGATGATGAACGCCTACACGATGGTGAGCTCTCTGAGACCGGCCTTCAGGAGGCCAAGGATCGGTGGCGCAAGAAGTACGGGCCGACAACGGAGATGGCATCGCAGGCGCAGCTGCAGTGTAAAACCTGTGCCTTTTACCTCACACTTCTGCCCAATTACGGTGTCTGCGCCAATGAATACTCGGCCGACGGCAAGGTCGTTCACGCCGCCTATGGCTGTGGCGCACATTCCGGGACGACCATTCGTGAAGAAGGATCGGAGCCGGAGCGGCCCTTCGACGACGAGAAGCCGATTTTCTAATGGTGGCTTTTTACCTGCACGAAGCGGTAATGCACGTGCGGGTTTTGCATTTTGGGGGTCAGATGGAGCACTCTTAGCTGGTAAAACTTCATTTCTCTAGATAGTAAGGGGCGCTCTCTCACGATGAACGCAGCTATCGACCGCTATTTCAAAGTCACCGAACGCGGATCCACCATCGGAACAGAGGTCCGCGCAGGTGTGGTCTCGTTCTTTGCGATGGCCTACATCATTCTCCTCAACCCTCTCATCCTGGGCACCTCGGAAGACTCCGCTGGCACGACCCTGGGCATCCCGCAGGTTGCGGCCGCCACAGCGCTGGTTGCCGGTGTGATGACCATTGCTTTCGGCGTCATTGCACGTTACCCATTCGCCATGGCCGCTGGCTTAGGCATGAACACCTTCGTTGCCGTGACGATGGTCTCCCTCAATGGCCTGGAATGGCGTGAGGCCATGGGCCTTGTCGTCATCGAGGGTCTCATCATTGTTCTGCTCGCCATCTCCGGCTTCCGCCAGGCCGTCTTTGATGCCATCCCTGCCTCCATGAAGGCCGCGATGGGCGTGGGCATCGGCATGTTCATCGCGCTCATCGGCTTCGTCGATGGTCACTTCGTCACCCGCGTTCCGGATGCGGCGAATACGACCGTTCCGGTGGGGTTGGGCATCAACGGCTCTATTTCCACGTGGCCTGCCTTCGTCTTCATCGTGGGCCTCATCCTGTCCAGCTTTTTCGTCATCCGTCAGGTACGCGGCGGGCTGTTCATCGGCATTGTTATCACCACGATTATTGCCATGATCATCCAAGCGCTGACCGGCTCAGAGGAGTGGGGCATGGCAACCCCAGAGGTTCCCGACTCCCTGGGTGGCATCCCTGACCTGTCCATCGTGGGCCAGGTGGACCCGATTAGCGCTTTCACCAAACTCGGCGTTGTCTCCACCGTGCTGCTCATCTTCACGCTGCTGCTCACCAACTTCTTCGACGCCATGGGCACGATGAACGGCCTGGGCAAGCAGGCCGACCTTGTGGATGAGAAGGGCAACTTGCCGGACATGAAGACCGCTCTAGTCGTTGAAGGCGTTGGTGCCGTGGCCGGTGGTGCCGGTTCGGTCTCCTCCAACACCGTCTTCGCGGATTCCGCCGCCGGTATCGGTGACGGCGCCCGTACTGGTCTGGCCAACGTGGTCACCGGTGTCATCTTCCTGCTGGCCATGTTCCTCACCCCGCTCTATGAAATCGTGCCGATTGAAGCCGCCGCACCGGTCCTCGTCATCGTCGGCGTCATGATGGCCGCACAGCTCAAGGACATTGAGTGGACCCGTATGGAGCAGGCCATCCCGGCCTTCCTCACCATTGTGGTCATGCCGTTTACCTATTCCATTGCTAATGGTATTGGCGTGGGCTTCATCGCCTACGCTCTCATGGCGACCTTCGCCGGTAAGGCCAAGAAGGTGCATTGGATCATGTGGCTTGTTGCAGCCCTCTTCGTGGTCTACTTCGCCATGGGGCCGATTACCGCAGCGCTAACCTAGGGAGGTTCGGCCCAGGACTGGGCCACCGCTAGACTGGGGCGCATGCGTTTGATCATCGATGACCCGGAAGACCCTCGCCTGGACGATATCCGCGATTTGAAGCACGCGGATAAGTCCGGCGAGGGTTTCGTCTTTGGTGAAGGCCCCCTCTGTGTGGAGCGCCTGCTGGCTTCGCGTTTTCCGGTGCGCTGCATTATCGGATTCGAGGCCAAGCTGGACACCTTCCTTGCCACGCACGACGTGGGGGACATCCCCGTCTACCAGGTCTCCCGCCAGACCCTGGGGGAAGTCACCGGCTTTGATATGCACCGCGGCCTCGTCGCGGCAGCGGACCGCGCGGAGGCATGGAGTGTGGACGAGGTCATCGCCGGGGCACGCACCCTCGCCATTATGGAGGGTGTCGGGGATCATGAAAACATTGGTTCCCTCTTCCGCAATGCCGCCGGCATGGAAGTGGATGGCATTCTGCTCGGCTCGGGTGCGGCCGACCCGCTCTATCGACGCTCGGTGCGCGTCTCGATGGGTCATGTGTTGCGCCTGCCGTGGGCGCGCTTCGATGGCGGATTCACTACGTGGCAGCGTGGATTGGAGACACTGCGTGAGCAGGGCTTCAGGCTCGTCTCGCTGACCCCGCATCCCGAGGCTGTGCACATTGCGGACGCCCTCGACGGTGCAGACAAGGTTGCGCTGCTTGTGGGCTCGGAGGGGCCAGGGCTGACTGAGCATGCGATGAAAGCTACCGACGTGCGTGCCCGCATCCCCATGGCGGAGGGAACCGATTCGCTCAACGTGGCGACGTCGGCGGCCATTGCGTTTTATGAGCGCCAGCGCTGCCAGAGATTCCGCGAGGTCGACACCGCATAGCGGCGCACTAACCCGCCCAGGTGCTTGGCAGTGCGCACAATCTCTTCACCCGTGGAATCCGGCTCAAGATCGTGCTCTTCGTAGTCGTCATAGTCATGAAGACCGAGCTTTGCCACTGACGTGGTGGCTACCTCAGCCACACTGCGGCGGGGCGGG
Source organism: Corynebacterium sp. HMSC05E07 (assembly GCF_001807225.1). Taxonomy (NCBI): domain Bacteria; kingdom Bacillati; phylum Actinomycetota; class Actinomycetes; order Mycobacteriales; family Corynebacteriaceae; genus Corynebacterium; species Corynebacterium sp. HMSC05E07. The sequence goes on along the minus strand of NZ_KV788246.1, from coordinate 20,606 downwards.
GGTGTGTCAACCTTGGGCTCGGGGCGGCCATCGGTGGCATAGCCCACGACGTCCACATCCGGACCATCAGCGCCGACCTCGATGCCCAACCAGTAGGCTTGGGCAGCTTCGGTTATGCTCTGCGGCTCGAAGGGGAGTGCAATGCCGCCGGCTGGCTCGTCTTTCTCGCCGGCCCAGTAGGGAGCCTCGAACGTCTCGGGAAGTCCGTGATCCTCATAGAGATTGACACGGGTTCCGCACAAGGAACGGCGGAGGCGCGGGCCCGTCCAGTGTGCGAATCCTGCGTAACCCGTCTCCGGATTGGAGGTGAACGCATAGATCTCATGCGCCGGAACGGCTTCCCGCAGAGTACGCGAGAGCTGCGAGAGAATGAGCTGATCATCACTGATGATTGTCTGAACCACGGTGACGCCTGGGTAGCCGCCGATATAGAACTCGCTCGTACCAGGCTCAGCGGAGCGGTTAAGCGGGAACTGACCAATCGGCGTCACGGGGAGTGCAGGATTGAGTTGAGCCAGGAATTTCCGGCCGAAGCCGCGATCGGCCTTGGGCTCACCGCGGAGGACCTCGGCGGGGTCAGCAGCAGTGACGTACCAGAGAGTGAGAACGGCGCTTTGAGTTTCCACGGCAGGTTACTCGCGGGGACGCTTCGTGGTGGAACGAACGCCGAGCAGCACATCCTCCCAGTGCGGGGTGACGGCCTTGCGGCGGCGTTTGGTGGGCTTGGGCTCCGGATCGGGGTTCTGGAGGAAGTCCTCGTCCACGCCGGTGTCCTTGCTCTTCTCCGCGTCGGTAACTGGGTCCGCGGAGCCCTGGCTGTCTTCACGGTGAGCAGTATCGGTGGAGGCCGCTGCGCCCGGCTCCTCGCCGCCGCGCGGCGAAGGCAGGACGGAGGGCTCCGCGTAATGCTCGGCGGAGTCAGCGTCCGAAGCGCTGCCCGAGTACACGGACAGATCCGTCACCCCCGGGTCACCGGCGCGCGCAGACTCAATGTCCTCGTGCTCGTCGAACTGCCCGCGGCCGTCAATGGCCTCGTCATAGCGCTCGCCACGCCCCACTGAAGTCAGGGAGCGTACCGGTTGCACAAAGTCCGGGTCCGTCAGGTCAGCGGCTACAGAGTTGCGAGCCTCCACGGTGGCGGGGGAGGTCATGGTCTGCTTGAACGTCCACTCCGCCTCGTTGGCAGACAGGCCTGCTTTCCACGTGATACGTAGAATCCACGGCTCGCCTTGGTGGCGGTAGGCATCCCACGTCGACTCCGACAGTGAGTGCCCGCGCGCCGCGAAAGCCGTAGCGAGGATTTCCCACAGCGTTAGCTTGGCCGGCCCATCGTCGCGGATGGGGTGTGCCTGCTTGGCGACGTCCGCAATCCTCGCCCTTTCCAGCAACACCGGGTGTGCAAAAGGTTCGATACGAGATTCCGGCACACCGAGTTCTTCCGCCATTTCTGCGGTGGACGCGCCGGCGCGGATACGTGCCTGGATCTCGTTCGGGCGCAGGCTCATCGCCTGCGTGGAGGATGACTGCGAATCGTGGGCGCTCTGAGAGGAGGGCACTACGGTGTGAAGACCCCGGGGAGGCTCGTGTGCGGTAGCTGGCGATGGGGTGGTGCTTGTGGTTGCCGTGGTGTGGTCCGAACCCTGGTCTGCCGACGAGTTGGCTGAGGCTGCGGAGTCTTTAGATTCCGAGGTCTCGCTGGAGCTAGCAGGAGCGAGCAACTCACGAAGCTCGTCGGTGACCTCGAGGAAAAACTCCTCACCATCCTCTGCCCGGAGAACGAGCGAGGAGTCAGTTGAGTCGCTGGGTGCGAGGAAAATCTCGCGCATGGTGGCGCTCCTTAGCCTGGTAGCGGACATGTGATGAAGTCCACTTTACCCAGAACATGCCCCGAACTCTGGCAAGAGCGCGGGGCATGTTGAGGAGGTAGGTGAATTTGTGCTGGGACTAACGGTTGCTGGGACTAACGGTTGTCCAGAACGTAGTCGATGGCCTGGGTGAGCTTCGTGACGTCCTCGGAATCGATAGCCGGGAAGAGGCCCACACGCAGCTGGTTACGGCCCAACTTGCGATAAGGCTCGACATCGAGAATGCCGTTGGCGCGCAAAGTCTTGGCTACCGCTGCAGCGTCAACCGAATCGTCGAAGTCAATCGTTCCGACGACCAGAGATCGAGCGGAAGCATCCTGCACGAATGGGGTGGCCTCCGGGCGCGATTCAGCCCAGCTGTACAGGATGCTGGAATTCGCCGTGGTGCGCTTGACCATGCCGTCGAGGCCGCCATTAGCGTTCATCCACGTCACCTGGTCATCGAGCATGAGCAGCGTGGCTACCGCAGGGGTGTTGTACGTCTGGTTCTTGCGAGAGTTGTCCACGGCAGTCTGCAGATTAAGGAAGGCTGGGATGAAGCGATCGGAAGAGTTGATCTTCTCAATGCGCTCGACGGCAGCCGGGGACATAGCGGCCAACCACAGGCCACCGTCGGAGGCAAAGCACTTCTGCGGGGAGAAGTAGTAAACGTCCGTCTCAGACATATCGACCGGAAGGCCGCCCGCGCCAGAGGTGGCATCGATGACGACGAGCTGGTCAGTAGCGTCGGGGTTCGGGCGGGTGACCGGAACCATGGCGCCGGTGGACGTCTCGTTGTGAGCCCACGCGATGACATCCGCGCCGGTGGCCTCGGCCGCCTTCGGGTCCGGTGCGGTGCCCACTTCTGCCTCGGTGACGAGTGGCGCATCGAGCCACGGAGCTTTGCCAGCAGCCTTTGCAAACTTGGAGGAGAACTCGCCGAAACTCAGGTGTGCAGACTGCTTCTCAATGAGTCCGAAGGTGGCTGCATCCCAGAATGCGGTAGCGCCGCCGAGGGACAAGACAATCTCATAACCTGCAGGAAGGGAGAAAAGGTCGCTCAAACCCTCACGGATGGAGCCAACCAGATTCTTTACGGCCGGCTGGCGGTGGGAGGTACCAATGATGGTGCCTGCGCCGGCCCTGATTGCCTCAATTTGGGCGGGGCGAACCTTGGACGGGCCGCAGCCGAACCGGCCGTCGGCAGGAAGGAGATCTGCTGGCAGGGAGAGTTCTGAGTTGCTCATGGGGGCAGTGTAGCCTAATTTCGTTCGGGCACTAGGTACTTTGCCAGGATTGCCAATGTTGGCAGAGTCACAAGTTTTGATAAAGTGTGAAGAGGTTTAATTAAGCCGCTTCGGCGTGAGCCGGAATGGCATGTTGAGAAAGGAAAGCACGTGGCTTCTGAAGAGAACAAGGTTGTACTGCACTACCCTGGTGGCGAGTACGAGATGGACATCAAGCAGTCCACCGAGGGTGACTCCGGCTTCGATATTGGCAAGCTCCGCAACGAGACTGGCCTCGTTACCTTCGACCCGGGTTACGCAGCTACCGGTTCTACTGAGTCCAAGATTACGTTCATTAATGGTGAGGAAGGCATCCTTCGCCACCGCGGTTATGACATTGCGGACTTGGCTGAGAACGCCTCCTTCAACGAGGTCTCTTACCTGCTGATTAAGGGCCACCTGCCGAATGAGGACGAGCTGTCCAAGTTCAACACGGAAATCCGCCACCACACCCTGCTGGATGAGGACTTTAAGGCCGCATTCAACATCTTCCCGCGCAACGCGCATCCCATGGCGGTGTTGGCTTCCTCCCTTAACATTCTGTCTGCGTACTACCAGGACCAGCTCAACCCGCTGGACCCGGAGCAGCTAGACAAGGCAACCGTGCGACTTCTGGCTAAGGTGCCGATGCTGGCCGCGTACGCGTACCGCGCATCCCAGGGTAAGCCGTACATGTACCCGGACAACAAGCTCAACGCGCGTGAGAACTTCCTGCGCATGATGTTCGGTTACCCGACCGAGGAGTACGAGGTTGACCCGGTTGTTGCTAAGGCCCTGGATAAGCTTCTTATTCTCCACGCTGACCACGAGCAGAACTGCTCCACGTCCACGGTTCGCATGATTGGTTCCGCACAGGCCAACCTGTTTGTTGCTATCGCTGGTGGCATCAACGCCCTGTCTGGCCCGCTGCACGGTGGTGCTAACCAGGCCGTTCTGGAGATGCTTGAGGACATTCAGAACAACCACGACGGTGACGCTACGGACTTCATGAACCGCGTGAAGAACAAGGAAAAGGGCGTTCGCCTCATGGGCTTCGGCCACCGCGTGTACAAGAACTACGACCCGCGCGCGGCTATTGTCAAGGAGACCGCCCACGAGATCATCGACCACCTCGGTGGCGACCCGATGCTGGACCTGGCTATGAAGCTGGAGGAGATTGCACTCAACGACGACTACTTCGTCTCCCGCAAGCTCTACCCGAACGTGGACTTCTACACCGGCCTCATCTACCGTGCCATGGGCTTCCCGACGGACTTCTTCACCGTCCTCTTCGCCATCGGCCGTCTGCCGGGCTGGATTGCTCAGTACCGCGAGCAGCTGGAGCTCAACACCAAGATCAACCGCCCGCGCCAGATCTACACCGGCGAGACCCTGCGCAAGGTTACCCCGCGCAGCGAGCGCTAAACCGTACGCTGATACTGTGCGGCGCATAGCTCATACGCTGCGCTTCTAGGGCCGGGCCACCCGTTACCCCGTATACTGGGGGCGATGTGGCTCGGCCTTAAGTGTTTACAGCCACCAAAGAAGAAAAATTTATCCAAGGAGGAGATCCCCCAATGGACAAGCCCGTAATCGAGCCGGCAACGGAGCCCGCTCCCCAAGACCTTGTCATTGAAGACATCGTGGTGGGTGACGGTGCCGAGGCCCAGCCGGGCGGCTTCGTTGAGGTCCACTACGTTGGCGTTGACTACGAAACGAACCAGGAGTTCGATTCTTCGTGGGGCCGCGGTCAGTCGATCGAGTTCCCGCTGACCGGCCTCATTGCCGGTTGGCAGGAAGGTATCCCGGGTATGAAGGTGGGTGGCCGCCGTAAGCTTGTCATCCCGCCGGAGAAGGCCTATGGCCCTGCCGGTGGCGCACACCCGCTGTCTGGCCGCACCCTGACCTTCGTCATTGACCTGATTCGCGCCTAAACCGCGCACACGAGGGTACGTGCCCCGCCTCTTTCTCCCCAGTGCCGTGATAGGCGCTGAGGGGGAAATGGGCGGGGCATACGGCGTATATGGGGATGGTAAGAACGGTGTCCCCAAAAATCGGGGGACACGATAGGTGTGTGATTGCGCTCGGCGGCCCCACGGTGTGCCGCAGTGGGGCACAATGGGGGACATGAGTGTCCCACAAACCACGTTTAATGATGACCGCGAGATGCCGTTGCTGGGTCTCGGAACCTACAAACTGCGCGGTGAGGATCTCACCCGCTGCGTGCGCGAGGCTATCGAGCTGGGCTACCGCCACTTTGATACAGCAACTCTCTATGAGAATGAGACGGAGCTAGGTCACGCTTTGGCCGACGCCATGAAGGCCGGTGACGTCACTCGTGATGAGCTCTTCATCACCAGCAAGGTCTGGCATGACCACCACGGCAAAGGCAAGGTGGACTTGGCTTTCCGTGAGTCTCTGGACAAGCTGCAGCTGGACTACCTTGACCTGTACCTTATCCACTGGCCCTGGCCACAGGGAGGGCTCTACGTGGAGACCTTCGAGGAAATGGCTCGTTTGCAGGGCATGGGGCAGATTGCCTCCATTGGTGTGGCAAACTTCTACGAGGAGACCCTCCAGGAGCTCATGGCAAAGACTGGCATCGTGCCTGTTCTGAACCAGGTGGAGCTGCACCCGGGCTTTACGCAGCCGGGGCTGCGGGAATTCCACGACAATCACGACATTGTCACAGAGGCCTGGTCGCCGCTGGCGCGCGGTGTCATCCTCAACAACCCCGAGGTTGCCGCCGTTGCAGAGAAGCACGGCATCACTCCTGGGCAGGCGGTGCTGGCTTATCTGATGGCGAAGGGGATTTCTGTCATCCCGAAGTCCAGCCGTCGCGAGCGCCTTGAGGAGAATTTCGCGGCTGCCACGATCGAATTGACCCGCGAGGACATCGAGGTTCTTGATTCCCTTGACGGCCGTGAGGGATTTGGACGCATGTTCAAGGATCCGCGCGAGTTCCCCGGAGCTGAGTAACCCCGCGCATACTGAGACAAGCTAGCCCGTCTTTCTTCACGTCACGTCGCCCGATTCTCCCGCCAGTGCTGGGGGAGGGGGAGGCTCGGGAAGTGGAGGAAGGCGGGTTTCGCTGTGTCTAATCACGCAACGGGGAGAGGCGTTGGGCAATGAAGTGACGATTTCTCTTCGCACGTTGTTAAGTCGTCGGCTAGAACTCTGCTAACTTTTGGTTCGCTAAATTAGATTTGAGCGGGCGGTGAATTAGCGGGGGTGCCAAGAATCGGGGGATAGGTGCATGTTGCAGTGCATCGCGGGGGTGGCTGATGTTAAGGTGGGCAACTTTTCTTGGCAGGATTTACAACCTTGCAGAGTCTGTTCGGTAACTTACAGATCAAGACAAAACGTGACCGAGGGCACTGTCCCTCATTCCCGGTGGACGTTTTGTGCAGAAATAATTTCCACAAAGGAGAGCGACATGACTGATGCACCTGCCTCGCTTAACTCGCGCCGCGAACCTACGCCGCAAGAGTTTATTGCCATGCGGGATAGCCCCCAGTTCAGCAAACTGCGCGGAACCTACCGCAAGTTCACTTTCCCCATGACCGTGGCCTTCTTTCTGTGGTACGTCCTGTACGTACTTGCAGCCGTGTTTGCGCCGGAGTTCATGGGAACTGAAATTGGTGGCGGCTGGAACATTGGCCTTGTATTCGGCTTGGCTCAGTTTCTGACCACCTTCGTCATTACGTACATCTACGTCAATTACGCCAACAAGAACATTGAGCCGCAGTCAGCGGCCATTCGCCAGGAACTGGAGGGCTAAACAATGCAGACCTTTACTGTCGCCGCAGCGGAATCCTCCGCCGGCAACCCGATTCTGAACATCGGCGTCTTCGCCGCCTTCTTGGTTATCACCATGTACGTGGTGCTTCGTGCCGGAAAGTCCACCAAGGAAGCGTCGGACTTCTATACCGGTGGCGGTAGCTTCTCCGGCCGTCAGAACGGCCTTGCTATCTCCGGTGACTACCTGTCCGCCGCATCCTTCTTGGGCATCGTGGGTGCCGTGGCGCTCAACGGCTACGACGGCTTCCTGTACTCGGTTGGCTTCTTCGTCGCTTGGCTCGTAGCTCTTATGCTCGTGGCGGAGCCGATGCGCAACGTCGGACGCTTCACCATGGCAGACGTGCTGTCCTTCCGCCTTAAGCAGCGCCCGGTTCGCGTGGCAGCAGCCATCTCGACCTTGTTTGTGTCGCTGTTCTACCTCATCGCACAGATGGCCGGTGCAGGTTCCCTCGTGGCCGTGCTGCTGAATATCCACGATTTCAAGTGGCAGGCAGTCGTGGTCGGCGTCGTGGGAATCCTCATGATCGTCTACGTTCTTGTCGGCGGCATGAAGGGCACGACCTACGTGCAGATGATCAAGGCCGTGCTTCTGGTGACCGGTGTGGTCATCATGTGCATTCTGACCTTCGTCATGCTCAAGGGTGGCTTTAGCACGCTCTTTAGCCAGGCTATTGATATGCACGCTAACTCAGCTGCTATCAAGGAGGGCGGCTATGAGGCCTCCCAGATTATGGAGCCGGGTCTGAAGTATGGAAAGAACCTGACCACCAAGCTTGACTTCATCTCCCTGGGTATTGCCCTCGTTCTGGGCGTTGGCGGTCTGCCGCACGTTCTCATGCGTTTCTACACGGTGCCGACTGCTACCGAGGCTCGCCGCTCCGTTACGTGGGCCATCGTTATTATCGGTGCCTTCTACCTCATGACCCTGGTTCTGGGCTACGGTGCTGCCGCTTTGGTTGGTCCGGACCGCATCCTCGCTGCGCCGGGTGGTGCAAACTCTGCGGCGCCGCTGCTAGCACTGGAAATCGGCGGTTCCATCTTCATGGCGGTTATCTCCGCGGTGGCGTTCGCTACAGTCCTTGCCGTTGTGGCAGGCCTTGCCATTACCGCGTCCGCGTCTATCGCACACGATGTCTACCACTCTGTCATCCGCAACGGCGAGTCCACCGAGGCCGAGCAAGTCCGCGTTTCCCAGATCACCGTGGTTATTCTCGGTATAGCGTCCATCATCCTGGGTATTCTCGCCATGACTCAGAACGTCGCCTTCCTGGTGTCCCTGGCCTTCGCCGTTGCCGCCTCTGCGAACTTGCCGACTATCCTGTACTCCCTGTACTGGCGTCGTTTCAACACCGCAGGCGCAGTGGCCTCGATGTACACCGGCGTTATCTCGTGCCTGGTGCTCATCTTCCTGTCCCCGGCAGTATCCGGAACTCCGACCTCGATGTTCCCTAACGCGGATTGGTCTATCTTCCCGCTGTCCTCACCGGGTCTGGTCACCATCCCCTTGGCCTTCTTCGCAGGCTGGATCGTGTCCATCATGACTCCGCCAGACAACCTCGAAGAGCTCTCCGCCGAGATGGAAGTTCGCTCCCTCACCGGCGTTGGTGTGGAAGCTCCGGTAGACCACTAATAAACAGGTAGATCACTACGACAGGAGGCCGAGCGAGTAAACTTATGCTCCGTGTTTAACTCGCAGCCATCGCACAGGGCGGTATCAGCACGAGCTGGTGCCGCCCTTCTGGCGTGCGCACTTGGTGCATCGGTTCTCATCGCTTGCGCGCCGCCGAACCAACAAGATGCAGACTCGACGCGTACAACGGGCGCTGCTCCTGCCACACCGGCGCCCATCTCGCACAAGAAGGGAGCCTCACAGTTGGCGGCGGTCGACGATGAGGTGGGGCAGTTCCTCAAGGGTGATGACAAGAAGGCGATAACGTACTACCGCATCGAAACCGGTATGCACATGGGATCACCTACCGAGCACATGCCGCGTTACGCTCTGAGCCTGATTAAGCTTTACATCGCCACGTACGTCATCGAGCACGGCTCCTTCGAAGATAAATACCTCGCGTTGGAGATGATTGCTGATTCATCCGACGAGAGCGCCGGGAAGCTTTTTGAGAAATATCCACGGTCTATCGACTCTGTTGCCAGGGAGTATGGTCTGACCTCAACCGAGGCAGGGAAGGACTGGGGGCATTCGAAGACGTCGACCTATGACGTGGTCAGGTTCATTGTCCAGCTCATGGAGGATGACCCCACCCACCCAGTGCTCGTTGCCATGGCCCACGCGGATGACGTGTCTGCCGATGGTTATCGGCAGAACTATGGCACTGCCGTGCTGAGCGACGTCACCGGGACGAAATGGGGCTGGTCCGATAGTAGGGACCGCCACTCCTCGGTTTCTTTCAGCGAAAACTTCGTCGTTGCCGCCTCGATTGAGGGCTCGGCGAGCGAACTTACCTCGTATGTTCGCAAAGAAATCACCGGCAAGAGCCTGGTGAAGGGAAATAACCGGAATAAGGAAGCTCTAGCCAATCCGTCCTTCACCACGTCGACGGTGGCCACTGCTTCGTCGTCGGAAACGACGAAGCCCTCGTCGAGCACTGCGACCACGTCATCGACGACGAAGAAACCAAAGAGAAAGGCGACGTCGACAGTCGCGTCAACGTCGCCGTCATCAGACAAAAAGTAACGGAGCCTTAGCCCATCGCCTTGCGCACAGTGTTAAGGACATCGATGGCGCCACGAACCTGGTCATTGCTGACCGAAGAGCCGGCGATGGTGATGCCATTGCCGCCGGCGCTGGAGCCGCGACCGGTGGGATCGGGCAGGGAGATGTCGGGCAGTGGAGCGTCGTTCGGCACAGCAGGGATGTCCTTGAGATCCGGCAGGGAGAGCGAACCGTCGCCCGGCGTCCACTGGCCCCAGTCGCGGGCGTACACGGTGTTGATATCACACGTGACGCCGTCGATAGTGGCCTGACGTTTAGCTGGCTGGTGGATGGTGGTGCGCGGATGAATCTTGCCTCCCGAACCCCAGTCGTGCATCCAAAAGAACTCACCAATTCCGTCAGCGACGCACCAGTCGATGACGTTGTAATTGCCATACACGCCCGTCTGGTAGCCCGCGCCCGTCAGCGCGGTGGAGAAAGCCTCGAGGTAGGGGCGAATCTGATTCTCGTACTGTGCGCGCGTTGGGTTGTCATCGATAGCGATGTAAATCGGGCGGCCGGTCGGTCCTCCTGCGGCCTTATGGATGGCGATAGCCTGCGGGGCGTGGACACCGGCGCCGGCGGCTCCATTGAGCCAGTCAGCAGTTTCTGCGCGGCCGAACTGATAGATAGAGGCGGTCTTGAGGCCGGCAGCGGCGTTGGCCTTGGTCTCTGCCAAGGTAACGGGCTTGCCCTTCATCCACTGCGCGTTGGGGCGGCGCTGGGATACGTAGCGGATAGCACCGAGGTGGCCGGCGGCCTTGATAGCACCTGCGGACGGCACACCCGCAGAAAAGTCAACGATGGTGCCGAGCGCGGGGCCCACAGCGAGGGCGGCGGGGGCGTGGCTGCCAACGGCGCCAGCGGCCAGAGCAATCGCGCCGGCTTTGAAAAGGGAACGACGGGACAGGGACACGGTTTCTCCTTGAGTGGAATAGTTGGAGGTGGGGCAGGGCTAAGCGACGTCTCGCGTCACTTCAGTTGATAGTGAACGATGTATCTGCAAACACTGTAGTCACACTGGTTCAAAATTGCACCACCTCTTACGGGGCGAGGGGTAGAGGCACTGCCGTGATCTGCGGGAACTGCCGCGACACGTTGACGCGACGTGGCTATCTCTCCGAGGGGACAACCCCGTCGGCTAAACCTGCGGCCTGGTCGTGCGGAATGTGACGGTGGTGGGGTTTTCTACCGTGCGGGATACCGTGCAGTCTTTGTCGTGAGAAATGCGCACAAGGCGCTCGATCAATGACTCTGCCTGGCGGCCGGCATCGGTGTCGGGGAAGCGGAGGGAAAATTCCACGTCAACCTCGCTCAGCCGTGAGGCGCCGTCCTCATTGACGCGGGTGCCGTCCACGTGGACGTCGAAAAGCTCCGGCTCAGCACGCCGGGAGGTGACCACATCAACGTCGACTGCTGAGCAGCCCGCGACAGCAGCCAACAGCAGCTCGACTGGACTGAGAAGGCCGTCGCCTGACCCGAATTCGAGGCTGGCGCCGGCAGCATTCGTGGCGCGGTAGTGGCCCGTATCGATGCGGGTGACGTCGACTCCGTACTTCTTCGTAACTTCGCTCATGAACGCCATCCTAGCTACTAGGGCTCAGTTAAAAATTTATTCATATTGAGGACATCAAGGCGACAACTCGGAATACTATTCTTCAATCGTCTCTTTCGACTTATTTGTCTCATCCGCCTCCACTGTGATTGGAAGATCTATGACTACTCGCCGCCTTCTTGGCACCTTGGTCACCGCATCGGTGGCCGGAACATTCCTCGTGGCCCCGGCTAGCGCCGCCGAGCCAGAAGAGGCAATGGGCTCGCGCTTCAGCATTGGCGTGCTGCCGGATACCCAGTTCTATTCCCGCTACTCCACTCCGGAGACCGGAAACCTTGCTCAGGCCCGCTATGGCAGCGAGCCCTACACGGCACAGACAGAGTGGCTGGTGAAGAACCAAAAGGCCCTCAACATGGACTTCGCTACTCACCTCGGTGACGTCGTGGACCAAGCGGACGTGGATGGCGAGTGGAAGGTCGCGGACGAGGCGATGAAGGTTCTCGATGATTCCGAACTGAACTACTCCATCCTGCCGGGCAACCACGACATGATCGATGACAAGTCGGCACACCCGTACAACGAGTACTTCAGCGCTGAGCGCGCCAAGGCCGCCAACCCGGAGACCTTCCAGGAGCGCCACACCGCGGTGAACAACGACTCTGAGTACCACATTTTTGAGGCTGAGGGTCAGAAGTACCTGGTCTTGGCGCTGGCCTGGCGTGCGGACGATGAGGCCCTGGCGTGGGCCCAGGGCGTTCTCGATGCGCACCCGGACCTGCCGGTCATCCTCACCAGCCATGAGGTTCTCAACATTGATGGCTCTGGCAAGGTGTTCTACTCCGATGACTACGGCCAGGGTCTGTGGGACAAGTTCATCAAGAAGAATGACCAGATCTTCCTCACCATGGGCGGCCACCACCACGGCGCCGGCTACCGCGTAGACAAGAACGATGCTGGCCACGATGTCATTGGTATCCTGCAGGACTACCAGATGGCGTACCAGGGCGGCAATGGCCTGCTCGGCGTGCTCGAGTTCGATCTTTCCGGCAATGAGCTGGAGATGACCGCACTGTCCCCATGGGTGGCTCAGAAGCCGGCTAAGGAGCTCACGCAGTTCGATAAGCTCATCCTCGACGGCAAGGGCGATAGCTACCACGTGCCGCTCAACTTTAAGGAGCGCTTCGCTGACTTTGCTCCGGAGTGGACCATCGGCGATGAGAATGATCCGGACCTTGGCAAGGCGGCTCGTGACATCGTTGAGGAAGGCTATACCCCGTACACGATTCCGCAGGACCAGCTGCCGGATGGCCCGAATGACTTTGTGAAGTCCGACAATACTGTCTTCCACTGGCGTCCAGGTCAGACCAAGAACAAGGACGGCAAGCAGCTTGCCGACGGCGACGTGGCCACCGAAGGCGCCATCATCCCCGATGCCTTCGGTGCCGATGGTGCTGGTGACCTTGTTCGCGCAGGTGGCCCGTCCAATGTGGGCGAGCGCATCACCTACAGCACCGACCACCACCCGCTGTCCTCCGATTCCGGCTCCCTGTTCTGGTCCGACCCGGCTGGCAAGGCTTCGATGGCGGAGTTCCGGTCCAAGGAAGGCGCTGAGATCAACAAGGTCGATACCTCCGCGGGCTACACCTTCGAGTCCTTCGTGAAGATTCCCAAGGATTTCAACGGCTCTGAGCACGGCTGGGGAAGTGCGCTGTCTCGCGACTCCAGCATTGCTGAGCTTGTCGACGGCTCCACCGACACCGACCCCACCGTCATGTTCGGCATTTCCAACCTCCGTGAGCTGCGCTGGTGGGCGGAGCCCAAGGAAGGCTCCGGCTCTACTGTCTGGTCCCACGAGGTTCCCACCGATGAATGGATGCACATCGCGGTGGTGAACAAGCCGGATTCCGACACCGTGGAGATGTTCATCAATGGTGCCCCGATCCTGCGCAATGCCAAGGGTGCTGAAGGCCTCCTCCCGCGCGAACTGCAGTGGGTCATGGGTGCTGGCTTTGATAACCGTACGCCGCAGGACCCGTGGTACGGCTGGATTGGTGAGACCCGCCTGACCCAGGGCGTTCTCACCCCGGACCAATGGCTCACCGCCCGCCCAGCTGTGAAGGAAGAGCAGCCGTCCAGCTCCGAAACCACCGCTCCGGCTGAGTCGACCACCACTGAGCCGACGAAGCCTGCAGAGCCGACCGATGAAAACAAGCCTAACGCCAGCCAGGTTGGCGAAGCCTTCTTCGCCGGCTCTAGCAACGGCGCCAAGATGATTTTCCCCATCGTCGCTGTCATCGCCGTCTTGGGCGGCGCCGCCTACGCCCTCATCCCAACCATCAACCGCCTCTTCGGGCTCAACCTCCCTGAGCCGAAGCTGCCGAAGATTCCGGGCCTGAACTAGTTTCGCCCACCCTCCACCCCCTGTCTCGCACCGAGGCGGGGGATTTGTGCTGCCGAGGACATTTTCGCAAATAGGACCTCAAAACTTGCGAATTTTCGTCCACTATTTACCGTGAATGACACGGTTAGGCTGAACAGATCTCGGTTTGAAGTGCCCCAGGTCTTGTCCTTTCTACTCAGACGGAACAAAACCTGCAGTCCAGAGGAGTCGGGGCTTTGTTTGGTTCGAGTAGTGTTCCGTGCCTGCTCCAATCAGCCTTTCGGTGAGTTAGAGTGCTCTGAAGACTCAGCGGGGGTAACCGAATACCAGGTCACCGCTACGTAACCAGCAAAAGCGAAGACCAAAACCAGCGGAACGAAGGCCCCTATAGCAATACAAACCGCAAGCAGGCCGACGGCCTTAAGGCCGCCTTTTGGCTCTGAAGATGACGCAATTAGTAGTGCCGTCGGAATGGCAGCAACGAAGAGAAGAGCTACTAGCAGAAGAAGAGGAACATCGTTTAAATACCCCGCTGCCAAAGTCCCGACGCCCGCGCAAATCCACAGGAATTTTCGTAGGCTCACAGAACAGCTCCTCTAATTACTCATTAGGTGCAGTCGCGACAGGAACGATATTCGTGCCAAGGCTGAATACACCGTTTTCTTGGGGGCAGTGGCGATCATTTGCTTGTTATTCATAATGACTTGAACAAGCTTAGCCTACTGGGCTCCGGGAATGCAGCCGGTGAGCACACCTGCGAGAGCCCATACAACATTGTTCGGGTGGAGGGATATCAAGTTAATGATAGCCATCCAGATGTGAACTTGAAATAATCGAGACACCGACCTTTAACAATCTCCGCCGCCATAAGACGAGCAATTTCTTCTTCGTCCTGGCGGTCACCATGAGACGTGCGCACCCAATCGTCGTTCTGGAGGTAGACGGTCGCGGCGGTGATAATGTCAGAGCCGTTAAGCGGGCTCATCCACACTCCAGCGTCAACAACATAGTCCCCTTTTGCAGTGATGACGAGGCGCTTGCTACGCCCACCCACTTGTGTTGGTCTCGTCCCGGATCTTGCCTTCTTCACCCTCAGCGATTGAAAGGCCTCAGCAAGACCAGCAGAGACCACCTTTGGATCACTCGTGTCGTCCACGAAGTGGACTGATTCGACGTTGTAATGATTGCCTGAAGCCGCCTACACCCAAACAGGTTTCAGGAATCTGGCCGACGTAACGGAACCGTCCGACGACGTAATCCCGGTCCCCGGCTTCAAACTCCCTGCAAAGTCAGTTTTCGACGCGACTGCTTCCATCTGGTCGAGCGCAGCGGAGATAACATTTTCTGCCTCGTCCACGCCGGCGGGATTCGATGCGGGTTTCGGAACGAGGGGCTTTCTCGAAGCAGGCGAAGTCTGGGCGCCACCAGCGGTATATGCAGTGTTGCGAACTCTGCGCCCGTCCTTTGTCGCAACGAACTCCAAGTGGGCCTGACTCGGACGGTGGGCCGTGTTTTTTACGAGCTGGCAAAGTGGTCTCCTTTACGGGTCTACTGTCCTCATTCGGGAAACTGCTCGTTAACGCCCCTGGCAGCGGCATTAGCTTTCTTCACCGCAATAAAAAATCCAGTGGCCGCAACTGCGTAGGCGATTAACCGGATGGTTATCCCTAGTCGCGCGCCAATGTCAGGTGCAAGGAGGCCAATTACGACGAGGAGTAGGGCGAATAGGATGTCGAGAATACCAAAGGCCCGCAGTAGTGGGACGGCTGCTCTGTGCCCAGCATTCCAAGCCGCGTCGCTAGTTCTGGTCGCTTGAGTTCGAATTCCAAAACCATCGTTGCGCGAGTTCGTTCCGTTTACCGTCTTTCTGCACAGTATCAGGGAATATACGCCGAAAAATAGCAGCGCCAAGGCAGAAATCGCAAGGGCGGAACCCACTTGTAAATCACCTTCAAAATCTAAACGACGGAGCGCTGACCTAATCGTCACCAGCACGCGAAGTGCGTTCAAAAGATTGAACTACGGATTCGTCGAGTTGTTCACGCTTCAACAGCGCCTGGCCGAACCGCTCACCACTTCCAATAAGTAACCTACACGACCTAGGAATTCTGCGGTAGTGTTCAAATGGAATTCAGCGAGATCCATCGACGAGAGCTTGTATGTGCTGCAAAACTACTAGCGGTTCTTCTTATTCCAGCGATACCTGCGGAAATAGAAGATCGGCAAAATCAACAGGTAATATCCTCCTAACGTAAAGGTCACCGGACCGATTAAGTGATCCAAGCTCAAATTGCTCCAGAATGAGCCACCCGGGTTCGGGGACTGCGTGTTGGAATCGGTGCCGACAGGAAACACAACATACATGGCAATCACTGCGAGAGGCACGATAACGAAGCTTTGCCACCATGGCGGAACCCATGGTGCCCCATTCTCCTCTCGTGCGGCAAGCGCACCCCCGAATCCCATTTCAAACCGAGAACCCATACTATAAGTTCCTAACCAATGTGAATTTTCTCACTGACCGCGCATGAACCCGCGTAGAGAGCGAGCTGCCCCGCCCACACTGCCGGGCCGCCCAGGGCTTTGATGCCGTATTCGAGGGCTGCGGTCGCGCCGTATACCGCGGCAAGTGAGACGATTTTGTCAGCCGCGAGTTTCCATTGCTTGTTCTTCAGGTAGCGACCAATTTCTTGACCGTCGGCCCACGTTAAGGGAAAACCGAGGGCATTAGATACAACACATTGGCCGAAAGTTCCGAGGTCGTACGTCGTGACCGCCGCGCCATCTGTGTATGAATCGGGGGAGCCCATGAACGCGGCGAGAATATCGGCGTCTTCGCGGGAAAGGCCCATTTCGCTAGCGTCGTCGTAGTTAATAGCCCAGTCCCCCGGGGACTCTTCGTAGACGACTTCTGTGAACAAGGTCTCGAAGCCCTTGGATATACCGTTTGACAACTGCTCTTGATCGGATGTAAATGATGCGGGATCCGATGGTTTCATCGGTGAGACACTAGGTTTCGGTGGTTGAGCTGTCGCAGTTGGCAAAAAGCTCAATGTCAAGCTCATCACGGTCACTGCACTTAGGAAAGAACGTAAGGCGTAGTGTTTTTTCACGACTGTATACCTCCAGATGCGTACGGATGCCGAAGCGATATTTAACTCACGGCTGGCGCTCATAATAGTAATGCACACTTCGTCTTTGTACATTGCTGGGCGGGATCAAGCGGTTGATGCGCCACGTTTGAATAGTTGCTCGACTATTTCACGTGGGGTTGATCCGCCGAGGACTTGTCGTGGTGTGTCGTTGAGTTCGTTTTGTACCGAGGCGACGTGCTCGGGGGTTACTTCGGCGAAGTCGGTGCCCTTTTTGTAGAAGCGGCGCCGGATCTCACCGTTGGTGTTTTCGTTGGTTGGCCGCTGCCACGGCGAGTGTGGATCGCAAAAGTATACCTCGCAGCCGTCTTTGATGCGCACACGTGCGGTTTCAGCCATTTCCACGCCATGATCCCAGGTGATGGTTTTGAGCTGTTCGACGTTAAGGTCTTTGGCCATCTGCTGGATCGTTTCAATCACCGTCATCGATGTGTGTTCGGTGGGCATTGGAACATGCGTTAACGACTGCAGGACGAATCCATGGAAACCAGTTAATTCACCAT
>NZ_KV788246.1:0-3373 GCF_001807225.1 Corynebacterium sp. HMSC05E07 | reverse complement strand
AGCCGAAACAGTCAATGGTCTCTACAAGGCGGAATTGATTCATGCCCAAGGTCCGTGGACGTCGGTCGGAGAAGTCGAATTGGCCACCTTGCGGTGGTGCATTGGTGGAACACCAAGCGGCTTCACGAAGCATTGGACTACGCCACCACAAAGGAAGTAGAAACCGAGTACTATCTCACCCAGTCCATCAACACAGGGCCGTAAAAGAAGCGGAACTAAACCCAGGACGCTTCAGACACGAAGCAACCGGCACTATCCGCGAACTCGGAGAGGGACTTACTCACGATTCTGCTGGTCAGGAACTCAAGGTCGGGGATCGGGTCGGCTGGGCTGATAGCATCCCATGTGGTGAATGCTACGAATGCCTTATCCTCGGTGAGCGCACGCTTTGCAAGAACCGGAAGATTTACGGAATTAACCGCCCGACAAACGTGGCATCGCATTTGAATGGCGGATGGAGGGAAGCAATTGTCTTGGAAAAGGGCACCGTGATCGTGAAACTTCCGGACGAGGTAACCTTCGAGCAGGTAATTACGCTGGGATGTGCAGGCCCTACTGCCGTTCATGGCGTGCTTGAATACTTAACTATTCAGCCAGGGGACATCGTTTCTGTCCAAGGAGCTGGACCTGTGGGATTGGCATCCGCAATGTTCGCCAAGGCAATGGGTGCAGGAACAGTTATCCTTATTGGAGCGCCTACCGGACGTATGGAAACTGCTCGAGAAATAAACGCTGCAGACGAGTTTATCGATATGGAGATTTACAAGACCCCAGCAGCTCGTCTGGAAGCCGTTCAGTCCTTAACTCCAGGTCGCAGAGGAGCAGACGTAGTTATCGAATGTGCCGGGGTTCCTGCAGCCGTTTCCGAATCTATCGATCTAGCAGCACCTAATGGCCAATTGTTGGTTCTGGGCCAGTATACCGACCACGGAGTCACTCCGATCAATCCTCACTACATTACAAAGAAACAGCTCAAGGTGTTTGGTTCTTGGGGATTCTCAGAGCGTCATTACGTTAAGTACATCCAGGCATTACCTCAACTCGTCAGCCGTCACGATCTGACATCAATTCTGACAACCTACGAGCTTGACGACGTTAACTCAGCCCTTCACGATGTTGCAGAAGGCAAGGTGACGAAGGCTGCGCTGCGCCCCGCGTTATACCAGTAGAGAGCGCACCCCTGAGGTTGCCCTCGTTTAGTGAACATCCTCTCCTACGGATCTTGTGTCCGTAGGAGAGGATGTTCATTGTGAGTCAACTGCGCAAGAAGTACATGGCGGAGTATCGGCGTGAAGCCGCGAACCTGGTAATCGAGTTGCAGCGCCCGATTACTCATGTGGCTAGGAGAACGGTGTTTCCGCCGCGAATTTTAGGCCGGTGGGTCAAACTCGAGCGTGAGCGCCGTGTGAAGTCTCGAGACACCGACCGGAACGATGTCTCGAGACTTCGCATGGGGTCCATTCACGAAACCTCACAGCCTGTACCTTCCACCAACTCCGCACACCTGCTTTCCTCACAATGACCCCTTCACTTTCCTGGAGGGCTGAGTTGCGAGGGTTGTTAACAGACTCACTTTTGGCACTCTTTGCAGGGCCGAGTCGCGCTATACTAAGGTAGATCATCAATTTGTCTGCCGCATTACATGGAAGGAGAGTGAAATGTGTAACAATATTGTCAAAGCAATTACGCTTCATATATTGCAGAGGAGTGCCGAACTTGGGTATGAAGTTACGCGCACCAAGTTACAAAAGTTACTCTATTTCGCAGACTTGAATGCAGTAGACCGCATCGGCAGAACAATTACAGGTATCGATTGGATGTGGCACAATTACGGTCCCTATAGCCCTGCAGTGACGGAAGTCGAGAAGGCCTTAGTTGATGAAGGGGTAATATCGTCTCAAGCAGTTATTTATCCTGTGGGGTATGTGGGACATCGACTCGCGATCCGGTATAGCTCAATGGCGATAGACTCAGACGAGTATATCAATTCTGTGCTCGGAGAGATTGTTGAAAAGGTCCTCACTGAGCTTGGAAGTTTGAATGCAACGCAAGTGGCAGAAAAGTCTTATGCCACGCCACCCATGCAACTAGCCCAGTCGCACTCTGGACGGCGAGATGTCCATTTGGATATGTCACTGGGGACCAAGGAACCCTCGCCCCGTTCTAGGCGATCCGCAGCAAAAAAGCGCATAGCCCAAGCTCGGCAACGCAAATTGAGTGATTCGCGAGTTCGGCACGATCATGGTGATCTTCAGGGACTTCGAGCTGAACTGAGCGCATTCTCATCGTCCATCGGGGATGCAAATAAGCGTCTCTTGTACTGAGCACTAATACTCAAATCGTATGTAGAAAGTGATGGAATGCCTTCCGCGCGTCTCGCCAAGTTTTGTACCAAAGGATCTGTGTGGTGGGTAGCTGACTCGGCCTTGAATATGCCGCCAGACTCTTCCCGTACGGTAGTTCATGACGGACGGCCAGTTGTCGTTGTGTCTACTGACTTAAAGAATCAAGATCGCGCCTTTCCTGTAGTTTCGGTTTGTCCGATTTCAACATCTGAAGCGAGACAGTTTGCCACTCAGTATGATCTTCACCTTGATCGTGGTGAAGGGAATCTTTCAAATGAATCGTGGGTGCGAACGACTCTCATTCAGCCGATGGACAAAGATAAACTCGATGACTATAAAGGGAAATTGAATGACAATCGAATACTTGAGCTCGATGACTTGATCATTGACTACTTGGGAATGCTTTCAGCTGATGATGATAACTATTCAAGTGCTGTGCCATCCCCTTTTCCGAAACCAGGGCCGTTTGGCATATAAGAAGCCCTGTGGATGTCGTCTCTTGGGTTCAGCCTTTCTTGGCAATTCGCGTAATGCAGTTTGGTCTTAGGCGGTTTTGCATTGCTCCAGAAAGAAATTGGTCCGCACTCTTGAGGCAATGTAATTCGTGTAACTTGCCACCATCCCTGCAGTACACAACCAGCATGACACCGAACGGTGACAAACTTAAAAGTAACCGAACGGTGTCATCACCTAGCCGCGTGCACCACTTGTCTGGTTCGGAGACATCGTTCCGCATGTCTCATGAGATCGTTCCGGTCCAACCAGCACCAATGTCTCACCACATCGATCCGGTTGAAAACCCTGAAGCTAAAACTGCCCAGACACGACGAAAAGCGATGTCTCGAGACATCGATCCTCCATGCTTTAAAAATGGAGAAGAAGACAAAACCAAGCCCAAAAATCATCATCGAAACCATGCTTGCTACCGGCATGACTCAAGCCGAAGCAGCTGAACATTTCGACGTCAGCACACGATGGATCCGAACACTTCAAGCCCGCTGCCGTTTCGGCGTAGTTGGTAGGGGCAA
>NZ_KV788245.1:0-12415 GCF_001807225.1 Corynebacterium sp. HMSC05E07 | reverse complement strand
AGGCGACAACAAGAAGCCGGGCGAAGGCGATGACAACAAGGAGAAGAGCTCCTTCGACGACTTCAAGGCCAAGCTGTCTTCCGAGGATGGCAAGCCGACCAAGCTGGGTATCGCAGGCATCGTTGCTGGCGTTCTCGCCGCAATCGCCGCTGTTGTTCCGGCTGCTGCTCAGGCCCTGAACATCAAGCTTCCGTTCTAATTACTGAGGCTTGAACGTCCTAAGGGACGTCTATAAGCGCGCAGGCACCCCCACCACCATCGCGTGGATTGGGGGTGCCTTTGTGAGTTCATGGGGAGTATTCCCGAAAATCGCGGTTTTTAACCTAACACCAATCACAGCCGTGGGATCTGGGTTACACTCCGAACCCAACCGATATCGGTTAACGGAAAGGTTTAATCCACCTTTCACGATCTTTTTCACTTACTACCTATCCCCCGGAGTTTTTATGTCTACCCTTTCACGCGGCCTGCTTGCCGCCACCCTGACTGGTTCCCTCGCCCTTTCCGGCACCACCGTCGCTTCCGCCGCTGACTGCGGCTCCCCGTCTGCTGAGTTCACTGCCTCCGTTGATGGCAAAGAGCACACTTTCAAGAAAGTTAGCGAGTTTCTTTGGCAGGCCACCGACGATGAAGACGTCACGCTAAACCGCGCTGAGATTTTCCAGATGGCTAAGGAGGGGGCGGACGTGTGCTCTTCTGAGCCTATCGACATCGGCGATTGGGGAACCGGCAACAGCGACAGCGGTTCCAACGATAACGAGCACGAGGATGATGACGCTGATGCTGGCAAGGGCGGCGATGACGCTGATGCTGGCAAGGGCGGCGACGACGCTGATGCCGGCAAGGATGGCGACGATGCTGATGCTGGCAAGGGCGGCGACGACCAGAACAAGGACAAGAAGAGCTCCATTAAGGACGCACTGTCTTCCGAGGACGGCAAGCCCTCCACGCTGGGCATCGTTGCAATCGTCGGTGGCGTACTTGCTGCCATCGCAGCTGCCTTCCCGTTCGTCAAGGACGCTCTCAACATCAAGCTTCCTTTTTAAGAAGTAGCGACTGACACTTCCACGCCCGCTCCGCGCACCGTCGTGCGGAGCGGGCGTTTTCCTCTCTCGACATGGCAACGATGGAGAACATCTGGTTTGGGGCATACGGTCAATGTGGGCCAAGCAAACCCGATGAGTGAACCGCTGTGATGAGAACCATCAGCGAAACGTCGGCGTCACCACTGGCAAATCTCTCGACGAAACACCACCGCTCGTGCCTTTGGCGCAGCCCGGACGGAACAGATCACTCCCCCATCCTCACGCAAATGAGGGACACACTTCACAAATGCACGTGACGCGGGCTACACTAAACACCCTAAGATTGTTCAACAATTCGGGATGTAGGGAGAATCATGAGCGCGCTGCACATAGACCTCAACGCCGACCTCGGCGAGACCACCGCGGGCAACCCCGTCGCCGACGATGCGGCCATGCTCCAGCTTGTCTCTTCCGCCAACGTGGCCACTGGCTTCCATGCGGGTGACCCGCACTCCATCGCGGGCACGCTGAAGGCAGCCGCGGAGGCTGGTGTGACGGTGGGCGCGCACGTGGGCTATAACGATCCGGCAGCCTTCGGCCGCCGTTTTATTGATTACAACGCCGCTGAGCTGGCAGACGAGGTCACCTACCAAATCGGCGCTCTGCAGGCATTGGCGCAGGCCAATGGTACGAAGGTCGCCTACGTTAAGCCACATGGCGCGATGTACAACGCCATCGTTCATCACGAGGCCCAAGCACACGCTGTCATCGACGGGATCAAAGCCTTCGGCGATCTGCCGGTCATGCTTCTGCCGGGCGGCGTGGCCGTCGATATCGCAGAGAAGAAGGGGCTGACCGTTATCCGTGAGGCCTTCGCAGACCGCAATTACAACCCCGATGGAACCCTGGTGTCGCGGCGAGAAGCGAATGCAGTGATGGGTGATGAGGGGGACGTCGTCAAGCGCGTGCTCGACGTTGCCGAAACCGGCTCCATCACCGCCATCGATGGAACCGTGCTCAACGTCGATGCGCAGTCGGTATGCACGCATGGCGATTCGCCCGGTGCGGTAGCCCTCCTGCGCGGCGTGGTCGATGAGCTTAAGGCGCGCGGTATTGAGATTCGGAGCGTTGTCTAATGCATATCCACCCTGTGGGAACCCGCGCGCTACTCATTGAACTGGAGGATTTGTCCCAGGTCATGGCGTGGCATGCGGCGCTCGATGCCCAGCCGCTCAAAGACCAAGTCGACGCCATCGCAGCGGCCACCACGCTGCTTCTGACGTTTGCCACCCCGAACTCGGCCGCGGCGGCCGCCGAGAGGCTGCAGGATTTCCGCCCCACCGCGCATGCGGGCGAGGATCCGCGCTTGGTGGAGATTGATGTGCTGTATGACGGCGAGGATCTGGATGAGGCCGCCGAGCTCATGGGCTTGTCCCGTGAGGGCCTCATTGATTGGCACACCTCCACCGAGTGGCTGGCCGCATTCGGTGGCTTCGCTCCCGGCTTTACCTATTGCACTCCGGCGGATTCTGCGCACAATTTCAACATCGAACGCCGAGCCACGCCACGTACCGCCGTTCCGGCGGGCGCGGTTGGTATCGCCGGTGGTTTTTCTGCGGTGTATCCGCGGGTGTCGCCCGGCGGCTGGCAGCTGCTGGGCACGACGAGCACGCCAATGTGGGAGTCGGATGCCCAGCCGCCCGCGCTGGTGCAGCCGGGTGACCGCGTGCGCTACCGCGCGGTGAGTTCGCTTCCCGATTTCGTCTCCACCACGCCATTTGGCCGCCGCACCCCAGCGCGCCTGCCGCGCATGGAGGTCCTCGATGCCGGTCTGCTCACACTCTTCCAGGATCAGGGGCGCCCCGGCCGCGGCAACCTGGGTGTCACCCCTTCGGGCGCAGCGGACCTTGCGGCGGCGGCCACGGCGAACGTCGCCGTGGGTAACCCGCGTGGCGCCACGGTATTGGAGAACATCGGCGGTATTCGCCTGCGCGCGCTGACCGACGCCGTCATGTGCGTCACCGGCGCCCAGTCCCGCGTCTTGTTGGAAGATATGCCCGTGGCACTGGCTCGTCCCGTGTTGGTTACCGCGGGCTCAACGGTAACGGTCGAGCCTGCAACGGTGGGCCTGCGCAATTACATTGCCATCCGCGGCGGCATCGTGGCGGATGCGGAGCTGGGCTCGGCGTCCACGGACGTGCTCTCCGGGTTGGGGCCTTCACCGGTGCGGCTTGGCGACGTCATCGGTGTCCTCCCCCGCTCCACCGCCATGACCGACGGCCAGTTGTCCAACCCGCTGCGCGTCAGCGAAGGAGCACACGGCCAAACGCACGGCGTTCTGCGCTGCGTGCTGGGACCGCGTGATGACTGGTTCACCCCGGATAGCCTCAATGTCTTCCTGTCTACTGAGTGGACGGTCACCCCGCAGTCCAACCGAGTGGGCGTGCGACTGCTTGGCCCCTCGGAGGACACGGGCCTGAGCCGTTCCCGGCAGGGTGAGCTGCCCTCGGAGGGCATGGTGGCCGGCTCGGTCCAGGTCCCGCCCAGCGGTGAGCCGGTCATTTTCCTCCGTGACCACGCTGTTACCGGCGGCTATCCCGTCATCGCCACTGTTCTCGAAGAAGACATTGACATTGCCGCGCAGCTCCCGCCGGGAGCCACGGTCCGTTTCGAACTCGCTTAAACACTCTGAAGGTTAACCATGATTTCTGCAGTCCTTATTGCTAACCGCGGCGAGATCGCCGTACGCATCGCCCGTACCGCACGTGACCTGGGCATCCGCTCTATCGCTATCTACTCTGAGGCTGATGCCGGCGCTCTGCACACCCAGGTGGCTGATGAAGCCTATGCCCTGCCTGGTAACTCCGCGGCGGATACCTATATGAACGTTCCGGCACTGCTCGACATTGCCGTGCGTGCAGGTGCCGACGCCATTCACCCCGGCTACGGCTTCCTCTCCGAGAACGCTGACTTTGCCCGTACAGTGGCCGACGCCGGCCTGACCTGGATTGGCCCCTCCCCGGAGTCCATCGAGCTGCTTGGTGACAAGATTGCTGCGCGCCGCGTAGCCGAGGAGGTCGGCGCCCCGCTGGCCCCGGGCACCTCCGATCCCATCGATGATTGGCAGGAGGCCCGCGCCTTCGCGGAGGAGCACGGCCTGCCCATCGCCATTAAGGCCGCGTACGGCGGCGGTGGCCGCGGCCTCAAGGTGGTGGAAAACCTCGAGGACATCGAGGCTGCCTTCAACTCCGCTGGCCGCGAAGCCAAGGAGGCCTTCGGCCGCGCGGAGTGCTACGTGGAGAAGTTCCTCACCCACCCGCGCCACGTTGAGGCCCAGATTCTTGCCGATACCCATGGCAACGTCGCCGTCCTCGGCACCCGCGATTGCTCCACCCAGCGCCGCTTCCAAAAGCTCATCGAGGAAGCACCGGCGCCTGCGCTTAGCGACGATCAGCGCCACGGCATTCACGAAGGTGCCCGCGCCATCTGTGCCAAGGTGGGCTACACCGGTGCCGGAACCGTGGAGTACATCGTCTCTGAAGACGGCACGATTTCCTTCCTCGAGGTCAACACCCGTGTGCAGGTCGAGCACCCCGTCACCGAGGTTGTGACCGGCGTGGACATCATCGCAGAGCAGTTCCGCATCGCCTCCGGCGAACCCTTGTCTTTCCTATCTGACGCTCCCGCGTCAGATTCCCCGTCTGATTCCTCATCTTCGTCCGATGCGAAAGCATCGGACCCTGAGGCCCACGGCCACGCCTTCGAGTTCCGCATCAACGCCGAGGACATCCTCAACGGCTTCGCGCCGTGCCCGGGCACCGTCGTGCGCTTCGAACCACCGACTGGCCCAGGTATCCGCGTGGATTCGGGCGTACGCTCGGGCTCCATCGTGCCGCCGTACTATGACTCGCTCGTGGCCAAGCTGTTGGTTTGGGGGCCGACCCGTGAGATCGCGCTGAACCGCGCGAAGCAGGCCCTCGAAGAATTCGACATCGAGGGCGTGCGCACCGTGCTGCCTTTCCACCGCGACATGGTGGCCTCCCAGGTCCTCGTCGACCACGGCGATTCTTCTGCCGAGGCCGGCATTTATACCGATTGGCTCGACCACAACTACCGCCCGTCCGCACAGGCCACGAGCGCCGTTGCTCCAGTGGAGGCCATCTACGCCAAGCGCACCCGCGTTGCCCTGGAAATCGACGGCAAGCTGGTCAGCGTGGGCTTCCCAGCCGACCTCTTGGCGGCGGGGGCTGCGGGGGCGAAGGGGGCGAAGGGGGCGTCGGCAAGCGCGGGTGGCGGCGCCGGGGACGTGACCTGCCCCTATGAGGCGAACCTCGTGGCGTGGAACGTAGCCGAGGGCGAGACGGTCGAGGAAGGCCAGCCCATCGCCACCATTGAGGCAATGAAGATGGAATCCTCAGTCAAGGCTCCGGCCGCGGGCAAGGTATCCCTCGTGGCCAAGGAAGGCGACCGCTTGGAACCAGGCGCGGTGATCGCCACTATCAATTAGCCAGCAGGCTACTGTGAGTCGCATGCTTGCAGATTCCGTCGCGTCCGCGCTCCGCGCTGCCATCTCCGAGGGCGACTACATGCCCGGCCAACAGCTCAACGAGGTCCGCGCGGCCGAGCGCTTCGAGTGCTCTCGCAATACGCTGCGGGAGTCCTTCGCCATGCTTGCGGCGGAGCGCATCGTTGAGCGCATCCCCCACCGGGGCGTCTTCATAGCGACCCCGGACGAGGATTTCGTCCGCGACCTCTACCTGGCCCGCGCCGCCATCGAGCCGGCCGCGGCCCGGTATGGCACGTTTCCGGACCCGGGCGAGCTTGTGCGGCTTACCGAATCCGCCGTGCAAGCCGGCGCACCCCGTCCCCTTCTCAACCAGCGCTTCCACCAGCAGCTGGTCGTGGGGCTTGGCTCTTCAACACTCGAACGCACGATGTCCCACCTGCTCGCGAGAATGCGCTTGACCTTCTTGTTGACACTCGAGCGTTACCCGCAGATCCACGACGACCACGTGCAATCCAATATCGACTTAGCGCACCTCATCGCCCGAGGCGAGCGCGATGCCGCCGCCGATGCCTGCCGAGCTGATCTCATGCGGGCGATGGACTCGATTCTCCGCGTGCTCTAGCCTCGTCGCAGGCCATATCAGCCGTCCCGTTGCTTCCCGCCGCACAGCATTTCCAAAAGGTCCCTTTACTCCGGTCCCTTTACAGCGAAAAGGGACCATATATCCCGGATTTTGGGTCTCCACGTGGTCCCTTTACAGCGACAAGGGACCAAACTAAGGGGACCAAAGTGAGGGGACCACAGTGTCGGGGCCGCCTAGCCCTTTCGCCCAACACCCGAATGGGCGGTGTTTAGGGGATGAGGTAGTCGCGGTCCGGGATATCAGTGACCAGCATTTTTCCTGGGGCATGCGTGATGGCGAGGCTAGGCCGCGAGTTCATGACGATGGCTTGTGGGGTCACGCCGCACGCCCAGAAGACGGGGATGGTGCCCTCGGGAATATCGATGGCGTCGCCGAAATCGGGCTGCGATAGGTCCTCGATGCCGATGGCGGCCGGGTCGCCCACGTGGACAGGCGCTCCATGCACGGCGGGGTAGCGGGAGGTGATGCGCACGGCATCGGACACCTGGCTCGCGGGAATGGGGCGCATGGACACCACCATCGGTCCAGAGAAAATCCCGGCGGGAGTCGTGGCAATGGTGGTGCGATACATCGGCACGTTGCGGCCCTGATCAATGTGGGCGAGCGGGATGCCGTTATCGAGCAGCGCGTTCTCAAAGGTAAAGGAACAGCCGATGAGGAAGGAGATGATGTCTGGGGAGTAGAAGGGGGTGGCGTCGGCAAGCGTATGCGTGAGCTGGCCGTCCTCATAGAGGTTGTAGGCCGGGATATCCGTGCGCACGTCCCCGCCCGGGATGAGGTCAGAAGTGTATTCGCCGGCTTCCAGCACCCCGACGATGGGACACGGCTTGGGATTGCGTTGGGCAAAAAGGAGGAAGTCGAAGGCGTACTCGCGCGGCAGGGCGATAAGGTTGGCCTGCATAAAGCCGCGCGCATGGCCCGCAGTCGTGGCCATGGCGTGCGTGCGGGCAAAGGTACGCACCTCGGCCGGGTTCTGCATTATGCCCACAGTTCAACGATTCCAGAAAACGACCTAACGCCGATAACAATTTCCAGCCCTAGGGCCAGCACGCCCAGAATGAGCAGCCACAGCGGCTGTTTGACGCCGTGGGTCAGGTCATGGCGGCAGAAGGCGACCCACATGACCATGGCGAAGGCGATGGGCAGGATGATGCCGTTGAACGCGCCAGCGAAGATGAGCAGTTTCTGCGGGGCGGAGTTGAGGATGACGAACAGGATGGTGCAGATAACAATGAAGCCGACGGTGAGGAAGTTGCGGGTACGCGGGGAGACCTTCTGCGTGGTCACGAAGGTAATTGAGGTGTAGGAGGCGCCGATAACGGAGGACAGACCAGCAGCGAAGAGGACCACACCGAAGGCGCGGAGGCCGAACTCGCCGGCGGCGTTGTAGAAGGCGTCGGCAGCCGTGTTGTCCTCAGACAGCGCTACGCCGGTGGCGACGACGCCGAGGACTGCGAGGAAGAGCAGAACGCGCATGATGCCGGTGACGATGATACCCAGCACGGAAGTTCGCGTAATCGCGCCGACGTTCTCTGGGCCAGAGAGACCAGAATCGATAAGGCGGTGGGCGCCGGCGAAGGTGATGTAACCGCCGACGGTACCGCCAATCAGCGTGGTGATAACGAAAAAGTCCACGGACTCCGGCATGACGGTGTTCTTCAGGGCCTCGCCCACCGGCGGCTGGGAGACGATGGCGACGTAGAGCATCAGCAGGATCATCACCGCGCCAAGGGCGGCAACAATGCGGTCGAGAGCCACGCCGGCACGCTTGGACAGGAAGATGAAGACGGCAATGGCAGCGGCGATGACGCCACCCCAGCGTGCTTCGATGCCGAGGAGTGCATTGAGGCCGAGGCCAGAACCGGCGATGTTGCCGATATTGAAGACCATGCCTCCGATAAAGACCATGATGGCCATGAACCAGCCGAGGCCTGGGAGGACGGTGTTGCCCAGTTCGTTGGCGCGCATGCCGGAGATAGCGAGGACGCGCCAGACGTTGAGCTGAATGGCGATGTCCACGATGATCGACAGCACGATAGCGAAGGCCAGCGCCGCACCCATCTTGACGGTAAAGACCGAAGTCTGGGTAAGGAAGCCTGGGCCAATGGCGGAGGTGGCCATGAGGAACATGGCGCCCGCCATGGCACCGATCCCCTTGGGCGGCTTCGCCTGCTGGGTCTCCTGGCCGGAAGCTGGAACCGCAGAGGCGTTAGTTGATTCAGAGCTCACTAGAGAGAACCTTTCGTGACGCAGGTCGCATTGCTGAATGGTGAAAGCATAGAGGTTGTTCAACAATCTGTAAATAGCGCGGAGGTCGGGTGCACCCGCACCCCGGACGTGACGGGACATTGCACGGAACGGAAAAGTGACCTAGGATACGGAGTTAACTAATAGTCATTCGTATAACCCACGGAGGAACCCATGACTCAGGACATCTACATCGCGGGCGCTGCACGCTTGCCCATCGGCAAATTCGGTGGAAGCCTCGCCCGCCTTTCCCTTACCGAGCTCGGCTCGCTCGCAGCAGAAGCAGCTATTGAGCGTTCGGGACTCAAGGGCGAGGACCTCGATACCGCCGTGGCCTCCAATGTCATGCCCGTGGTGCCGAAGGACCTGTATCTCTCGCGCGCTATCGCCAAGAACGTCGGCATGCCGGACTCCTCTACCGCGATGGGCGTTAACCGCCTCTGCGGCTCCGGCGTCCAAGCCGTCATCAGCGCCGCCCAGCTTCTGCAGTCTGGCGACGGCTCCTTGGCCTTGGCCGTCGGCGCGGAATCTATGAGCAACGCACCCTACTCCGTCGAAGGCGCGCGCTTTGGCAAGCGCATGGGTGATGGCAAGCTCTATGACTGGCTCACCGGCGCACTTTCCTGCCCCTTCGGCACCGGCCACATGGGCGTCACCGCGGAAAACGTCGCCGCGGACAACAACATCTCCCGTGAGCGCCAGGACGAGTTCTCTGCTGAATCGCAGGAGCGCGCCGCCAAGGCCCGCGAGGAAGGCGTGCATGCAGAGGAGATCGTCCCGGTCGGCGAACTGGACTTTGATGAGGGAGTGCGGGAGACGAACGTCGATAAGCTGGCAAAGCTCAAGCCTGTCTTCGTCAAGGACGGCACCGTCACCGCCGGCAACGCCTCCGGCATCAACGATGGTGCAGCCGCCGCGGTGCTGGCTACTGCGGAGGAAGTGGACAAGCGCGGCCTGGACCCGCTGGCGAAGATTGTGTCCTGGTCCATCGCGGGCGTGGACCCGACGCGCATGGGTATTGGCCCCATCGCCGCCGTGCCGAAGGCACTGGACAAGGCCGGCCTGAAGCTGGAGGACATTGACCTCATCGAATCCAACGAGGCCTTCGCCGCCCAGGCTATCGCCGTTCAAGACGAGCTGGGCTTCGACCCGGCCAAGACCAACGTCTACGGCGGCGCTGTTGCCCACGGCCACCCGGTGGGTGCCACCGGCGTCATCCTGCTGACCAAGCTGGCTTATGCACTGCGCCACCAGGGCAAGCGCTACGGCCTGGTCACCATGTGCATCGGCGGCGGTCAGGGTATCGCCATGATTATTGAGAATGGAGCTAAGTAAATGAGCATCACCAAGGTAGCCGTCATCGGCGCAGGTTCTATGGGTTCCGGCATCGCCGCACTCTGCGCATCCGCCGGCATGGACGTGGTCCTGCTGGACCAGAATGTGGAGGGCGCTCAAAAGGGCGTCGATATCCAGCTCAAGCGTAAAGGTTTCCACCTGCCGGAGTTTGCTGAGCGCGTCACCGCCAGCGATGATTACGCGCTGCTGGAGGACCGCGAGTGGGTCATCGAGGCCATCTTCGAGGACCTGGGCGCAAAGCACTCCCTGTACGAGGCCATCGAGCCGCACCTGTCCGAGGACGCCATCCTCAGCTCGAACACCTCTACCCTGCCGCTCGAATCCCTCCTCGAGGGCGTCGCGGAGACTCGCCGCGAGAAGTTCGCCATTACTCACTTCTTCAACCCGCCGAAGATTATGCGTCTGGTGGAGCTCATCGCCTCCGGCTCGACGGAAGACACGCTGCGCACGACCATCGAACAGACCCTGGGCAAGATTGCGCTCGAGTGCCGCGACACCCCGGGCTTCATTGCTAACCGCGTGGGCTGCTACTGGATGGCCGCCGGTGTGGCCCGTGCCCGCGAGTTCGATGTGAGCTACGAGCTTGCCGACGCAGCCTTCGGCCGCGCCTTCGGCATCCCCCGCACCGGTATTTTCGGACTGCTCGACTACATCGGTCTGCAGCTGGTGAAGCCGATTTGGACGTCTTTGGAGACAGCCCTGCCTGCGGGTGACCCGCTTCTGGAGGTTCCCCTCGGGGACGACTCCTTCATCGAAGGCCTAGTAGAGCGTGGCCTCACGGGCCGTACCGGTGACGGTGGCTTCTACCGCGGCCGTGACGAGGTCATCAACGAGTCTTATGAATACGTGCCGCGCACGCAGCCGACTGACCCGGTCGTGGGCCTCAAGGATCCGCGCGAGGTCATGGAGACCGATTCGCCGGGCGGCCGCTTTGCCCGCGCGGTCTTCCTCGACACCCTGGCATACTGCTGCGAGGTCGCACCTGATATCGCTGACCACGTGGGCCTCATCGACGAAGGCCTGACCTTGGGCTTCGGCTGGAAGAAGGGCATCTTCACGCTTGCCGACGCCATCGGGATCGACTGGGTCGCCTCCGCCTACGGCTCCAACGTTCCGGCCTTGGTCTCCGCCGCGGCTTCGGCTGGTGGTTTTTACGGCAAGGGTTCGGTGCTCTCTTCTTCCGGTTCGCGTCAGGAGCTCGCGCCGCGTGAGGGTGTCGCGACCTTGGCCTCACTCGACACGGAGACCATCGTTTCCCTGGACGCTGGCGCGGTCCACGCGGTCTCGACGTCGGCCGGGCGCATCGGCATCATCGATTTACACACTCCGATGAACTCCATGCCAACCCCGGCCCTCGAAGTCGTCCGCGCGGCCATCGGTGCTGTGTCCTCGGAGAACCTCGTCGCACTGGTCATCGGCAACGATAAGCCGGTCTTTTGCGCGGGCGCCGATCTTGGATCCATCGCTGCCGCCGGCGAATCCGGTTCTGCTGCACGTGTTCAAGAACTCATCGCGGATGGCTCGAAGACCCTGCGTGCACTCAAGTTCGCCCCAGTTCCGGTCGTGGCTGCCGTGCGCGGAGTGGCCTTGGGTGGCGGCTTCGAAACCGCCCTGGCCTGCGACCGCATCGTGGCTCACGCCGATACCCGCCTCGGCTTCCCGGAGCGCACGGTGGGCCTCTATCCTGGCTGGACAGGCACCATCTCCTCGCTGGAGCGTCTCAAAGCCGCCGGCGTTGAAGACTATCACCAGAAGGCATTCGACTTCATCGCCTCCGCACGCAACTTCTCCTCGGCTTTCGAGGCCCAGAAGGCCGGTTTCCTTTCCTCGGATGATGTCGTGCTCATGTCCTACGACCACGTTCTGGCCCGCGCTCTGCAGGAGGCCGGCAACCTGGCAGGCTCGTACACCCCACCTGCCGACAACCAGATCGACATGTACTCCGGCGACGCTGCCCTCGACCGTGACTGGCCCATCGAGGGCACCACCGAGAACGACCACGTCATCGTGGCTAAGCTCGCGGAAATGTACACCGGCTCCGGTTCACTCAGCTTCACCGAGTTCTGCGAGCGCGAGGTGGAGTACGACGTGCCGCTCGTCATGCTGCCAGCCAATGTCGAGCGCGCCAAGCACATGGCTGCGACCCGCAAGCCGCTCAACAACTAGCCTGCGCCAACCTCATCGCAAATGGTCCCTTTACACTGGTCCCTCTATTCAACAAAGGGACCATTTGTATGTGGTTTTGGTGTGGAGGTGGGGCCTGGCCCCCGGAAAGTAGACACGTCGGGGGTCAGGCCCGTGACCCGCTGAACTCGTCGTGGCCAACTTCACCTCACTACGCACTCTGAAACCGGAAGAGCCGCATAAGCGTGGGGCCTATGTCACTGGCTACGAGCACATTCCATCTGGAATGGACTCCAAGCGTGGACTGTGGACAAGCGACTACTTATATCGCGAAGCCAGCAAAGTTGGTCCGGTAACACGCAAAGTCATCGGAAGAAGAGAGTGTCTGATGCAGCGGCTGAATGAAGAAGTGGTTGCTTTCTCTAGCCACTTGTAGACGACCAGCCGAAGAGAAACATGCTTCACTTAGTTCCTCGAACGGTAGTCAGCGATGTACTTGTGGTGAAGGTACTT